>NZ_JBHWUR010000057.1:0-47553 GCF_042737755.1 Streptomyces sp. NPDC059994 | reverse complement strand
TTGAGACTTCGAACGCCTCCCTCAACGGCGCGGGAGCCCTGTGCGTTGCGCGACCGCCTGCATCACCCGATCAGTGGGCACACTGAAAACGCTCAGTGGGCCGAGAGCGCATCAATACGCGGTTCCCTGAATTCCTCGACCAACGCGGACCAAACCGTTGGGTATCGGTCGGGACGGTGAGTCGCTTGAGCCTGCGGTGGCGCTGAGGACAGATATGGCGGCGGCATGCGGCTCGATGCACCTCCCTGCAAGGCGTGGGCAGGTCCAGCAGGGCCGAGGACGGTACTGGCCATCGGTCGTCTCCGCTATCGGTCGCCTACGGGAGGGAACATCGTACGTGGCTCGCCGTTGCACTGTCAGGCGGATGACGGCCAACAACCGCTCGGGGAAGGGACTTTGACCGGCGCGCGGCGTCGACCTCGCCACTCCTCCTGCTCACCAGCCGTGGGCAGCGAGCGACCAGCCCGCCGACCGCACGCGCGCCGCGAGCGTGCATGCACCCCGTCTGCGAGGTCACCTCATCGGCGTTTCGACCGCCGGAACGCCGGCGATCACGACTGCACCGTAGTCAGGGCTCCGGCTCGGGGGTTCCGGCTCGGGGGTTCCGGCTCGGGGGTTCCGGCTCGGGGGTTCCGGCTCGCGGCTGCCCCTCAATGACCCAACGGCCGGCACAGACAAGGGCCCCGGCCTCCATACGGAGACCGGGGCCCTTGTTCATCGAGCGCTGGGCAGGCCTTGCACCTACATCTCCCCACAGGAAGTGGGGCGCCTTTCCTTGGACCACCAACGCCGGGCCCGCAACCGCTGATCGCGACCGCAAGCTCAAGATCCACTATACCGCACCCGGGCGGCGTACCGCACCCGCGCGGCCCGTGGAACGCGTGATCTGAGTACGCGTACTCACAAGCCCCCGTTCCCCTCCTTGTAGCCTGGCGGCGGCGGAAGACCGGAGTGACGTACGAAACAGGTGGGACCAAAGGGGGAACGGGTGGGTTCGTTCGCTGAGGAGTGGGCTCAGCTCAAGGGTGGTCCCGCGGGCGGGGGCGGGATGCGGCTGGCCGGCACGGGCGACAGCGGTGGCGGCGGCAAGGGAGACGTGCAGTCCAGCAAAGCCGCCTGGACGGCGGCGGGCAGTGCCGTCGGCGGACTGGGCGGCGACGTCAAGAAGGCGCTGACCGCCCTTGAGACGGGCCAGCAGGGGCTGGGCACCGGCGGCGGAGTGGAGAGCGCGGCGGCGCAGTCCGAGGTCTACCAGAGCTGGAAGACGTACCTGGACAAGCTGTCCGGACGGTGCACCGCACTCCAGGGCAACCTGGAGCGGGCGGGCAACGACCTGCTCCTGACCGACGACAACATCAGGGGACTCTTCGTGGAGCTGGGGAAGCAGTACCAGGACACCCCGGCCGTCGGTGGCGAGGGAAAGTGACCTGAGCCATGGACATCGAGGCGCTGAAGACGCTCAAGCTGCACGAGTTCGAGGAAGCCGCGGCCGGATACCGCTCGTCCAGCGACATGGCGAGCTCGGCGAAGGACGCGCTGGAGCAGCGGATCACCGTGCAGATGCAGAAGGTGCTCAAGGGAGAGACGGCCGACGCCGCGGTCGGCCAACTGCGGGAGGTGACCAAGGACTTCCATTACGTCCAGGTCGAGTGCGGCCTGATCGCGACGGCCCTGAAGGCGTTCGCCGCGGACCTGCGACCGGCGCAGGACAAGCTGAAGCGGGCGCTGTCGGAGGCGGCCGAGCACAAGTTCACGGTGGGCGCGGACGGCGCGGTGGCGTATCCGGCGGCTGGTGAGAACCCGGGCGGTTCCCCGCCGGGACCCGGTAGCGCGAGTTACGTCTCGGACAAGGGCGCCCAGGGGCTTCAGGAACAGGCGGCCCGCTTCAACCCGAATCCGAACTACGCGATCGCCCAGGGCATCGCCAACCGCATCGCGGAGGCCCTCAAGGAGGCCACGGACGCGGACCAGAAGTGGGCGCCGCAACTGCGCAAGCTCAAGGCGGACGACGACCTGGTCGTCTCCGACGGGGACTGGGCGGACGTCGCGAAGGACACGGAGGGTGTGCGCGGGGCGGCCCGGCACTACCTGGACTCCCTGCCGCAGCCCCCGAAGGACGGCAGCCCGAAGGCCAACGCGGACTGGTGGAAGGGCCTGGACCCCGACCAGCAGGCCGCCTGGACCGCGCTGCGTCCCGATACGGTCGGTGGCCTCGACGGCCTCCCGGCCACGGCCCGGGACGAGGCCAACCGCATGGTCCTCGACGAACGGCGGGGCCAGTACCGGACGGAGCTGAACGGCATCCCCAAGCCGCCCGCCAACGAATGGACGTGGATAACCGCCGGTACGTTCCCCTCCAAGGTGCACACCGACGAGTGGATGGAGTGGGACAAGAAGTACGGGGACCGGTACCGGCACCTGGAGTCGTCCCTCAAGGGCATGAGCGCCATCCAGACCCGGTTCGACCAGACCAGCAAGGACGGGCTGCCCGAGGCGTATCTGCTCGGCTTCAGCCCCGAGGGCCACGGCCGGGCCATCCTGGCCAACGGCAACCCGGACACCGCTCAGCACCAGGCCGTGTACGTGCCCGGCACCACGTCGAACCTGAGCGGCTTCGGGGGCAGCATCGACCGGACGACCGAGCTGTGGCGCCAGACCCAGCAGGCGGCGCCGGGCGCCGACGTATCGACCATCGCCTGGCTCGGTTACGACGCCCCTCAGGACATCGTCAAAGACGCCCCGTTCGAGCACTACGCCTATGACGGTGCGCCCGCCTACCGGAAGTTCATGGACGGTCTCGACGCTTCGTACAGTGGTTCCGGTGAGCCGCACCGCACGGCCATCGGGCACTCCTACGGCACCACCCTGATCGGGGCGGCGGCCGAGACGGGCGACCTCAACGCGGATGACGTGATCTTCGCGGGGAGCCCGGGGGTCAAGGTCGGCTCGGCCGGCGAGATGGACGTCCCGAAGGGGCACGTGTGGAACGAGGAAGCGGACGGCGACAAGGTCCCGGACATCGGCCGCTGGGGCCACGGCGGCAGCCAGTGGAAGATGGGCGGCGGCGTGTTCCTCATCCCCAGCGACGAGGCCTTCGGCGCGAACCAGATGAACACGCGTCCCGAGGGCAGCGGCCCCTCGGCGACGGCGGGATCGCACGGCCACAGTGAGTACTGGAACAGAGACACGACAGCCCTGAAGAACCAGGCGCAGGTCGTGGTAGGCCAGTACGGCAACGTCACCGCTCCCCGGTGACGCGCCTCGTCCAGGCCGCACCGGCACCAGCACCAGCACCAGCACTCGCACCCACCGAACCGTCAGCGACCCTCCCGACCCCACCACCAAGGACCCGCATGCTCCGCGCACCGCTCCCCGCCGCTCGTCGGCGCCGCCCGGGCAGCGCCCTGTTTCCCCTCGTACTGACCGGCCTTCTTCTGAGTGGATGTGGCATGAGCGACGACGACACCTCGAAGATTCCCCTCGCGGGCACAGCCAGCACCGATGACGCGGTCGCCGCCGTGAAAGCGGTCTCCAGCCAGATCTACGAATTCACCGGGGTACCCGGCAAAGCCTCGGAGCCCGGGCCCGGTGTGAAGGCATGCCCGGGCAGGGACCCGGAGAAGTACTTCCAGGTCTATCACCCGTGGAACTTCGCGCCGACGTCCGGTGCCGACAACGACGTCGCCATGCGGCACCTCAAGGAGAAGCTCAGCACGGGCGGTTGGGTGCTCAAGGATGAGTACCGCGACAACAGCCCGAACAAGAACCTCAATCTCGTCGCCGACAACGACGCCAAGAAGATGAGCGTCTGGATCGTTGCGTACAACAAGAACGCCACCCCCAGCATCGGCATCGACGTCACCTCGGGCTGCTACCGGGCCCCCGACGGCCAGACGATCAACCACTCCTAGCAGCGGCTTCCCTGGGAGGCCCGGCGGCGCCACGGGCTACGCGCCGGGCCGGGGGGCCGGCCGCCCGGCCGCCGATCGCAATGGTGCCTCCGGGCCGGGCCGGGCCGGCGGACAGCGGCGCTAGCCCTCGGTCGCGTTCGTGACCATGCGGTGGGCCGCGAGCAGGGTGAGGTCGGGTACGGCCTTGCGGAGGGCTTTCACTCGGGCAACGTGACCGCTTCGGGAATCGAGGCCGGCGTCGGCCAGAATGTCTCGGACCCATTGGCCGAGAAGGTCGTCATCGGTTCGCCCGCAGTGCGCCTCGACGAGTGCGACAGCCCGTTCCAGCCCGGCTTGCTCGCCGGGTGCCGCCTCGGACAGGGCTGCTCGTACGGCCTGGAGGATGTCGGGACCGTCCCGAAGAACGAGTACGGATGTCTTTTCGGACGGCATGACTTCTCCTCGGGGGATGGCGGCGTCGGGTGGTACGACGACGGGCGCGCGCCGTCAGCGGCGGCGCGTAAGACGGCTCGCGGTGAAGCTCCCCGTCATCCCCGCGTGGGCGTGCAGCGACCTCACCTCACTGCGTACCCGGGTGGCCTCCAGGCGCGCCTGCCGCTCGATCAGCAAACCCTCCGCGTACTCGGCCGGGCCACTGCGCCCCCGCCGGGCCACCATGACCACCAGCCCCACGACAACGACGCCCAGTCCCACGAACAAACCCGCCAACGCGCCCATCGCTCCCCCGTCCCCCCGGTCCCCGATCAAGAAGCCCAACCCTACGCAAGATCCTTGCCCAGGAACATGCTCGGCTCTCACCGCGACGGGCGGAACAGTGTGCAGGCACTTGGCGTCCCCGGCCCGCGCGGCCCGGTGATCAACGGGGCGTCGTCGGACCGGCGCGCCTCCAGCCGGTCCAGCGCCACGTCGAAACGCTCCCTCGTTCAACAGGGCGGTTATCACGGCGTGATGGGTGCGTCCTGCGTTCGACCGCCGACCGGTCGGCATCGCGCCCGGATACGAAACGCCCCGAGCGGGGCCCCGTTGGAGCGACCGAGAGCGACCGAGAGCGACCGAGCATCCTGAATCACCGCACCCCGCGTCCGGGGCCGCACCAGGCATTGCCCCCGCGGCTACACCTCGATGTACGCGACGACCACCACGGTGCGCAGCGCGGTCAGGTAGTACAGGATCCGAACCGCTTCGATCTCGTCCGCGTACTGGCGCAGCTCGGGCCGGGAGGCGTTGCCGGGGATCGGGTCGCCGCTCTCGGGGTTGACGGAGAGGGCGACCAAGGCGCGGTCCAGGGCGTGGATCTCACGCTCGGTGGTGAGCTCTTCGAGCTGCTTGGCCGCGGAGTCGCTGAACGCGACCCGGGCGCGCCGGGGGGCGTGGCCGGATGCCATCAGGCGACGGCCGGGCGCTGGGCGACGAGGCGGTCGAGGTGCTGCTCGCGCAGTTCCTCCCAGGGGGTGCACTCCTCCGCCGACGGCAGGCCGTGGGTGGCGATGTCCTCCAGGACGCCGGCGAGCCGGTCGGCGTTCTCACGGGTCCTGGCAGCGTAGGCGCGGACCGCGTCGGCGGCCGCGGGCTCCAGCTGCTGCCGCGCGGCGGCGGGGGCCGACTGTTCGCTCATCGGGGGCTCCTGGGCAGTCATTCGGCGTACCCCTTCACGGTATCGCCGGGACCGGCCCACCGGACCCCATGCGGACGAACCAGACCCGACCCCGCCGCCGCCCAACTCCCCGACGGTGTTCCCTCCCACGCGATCGCCGCTGTGAACTGACGCCCTGCGCCTCCCCGGTCACAGCGACGGACACGCCAGCATGGCACATGGCCGGAAAGCGCCCCCCTACTCCCGGCTTACGCGTTCGCGAGCGCCACCAGTTCGAAGGCCGTCTTGCCGTCGAGGGACTCGCGGATGATGTCCGCGTGCCCGCTGTGCCGGCCGATCTCCTCGATCAGGTGCAGCAGCATCCAGCGCATCGAGACCCGGCCCTCCTTGGGGAACCACGGCGCGTCCGGCAGCGGGAAGGTGTCGTTCAGGGACGGCACGGAGTGGACGAACTCCTCGGTCTCCTTGGCGACCGCGTCCCAGAACGCCAGCGTCTGCGGCACCGTCTCGTCGCCGACCAGCACAAAGCTCTCGTGCCACGTCGACTCCTCGCGCTGCTTCTCGTTCGGCCGCTGCTGGGCCAGCCGCAGCCAGCTCAGCTCGCACTCCGCCACGTGCTTGAGCAGCCCGGACAACGAGAGCTCGCTGGCGCTGGGGCGGCCGGCGGCCTGCTCCTCGGTGAGGCCGAGCAGCGCACGCCGCAGCCCGCCGCGCTGGGCCTCGATGAACGCCAGGAGCGCGCCGCGCTCGTCGCCGTGTGCCTCTGCGGGTACGTGAGTGACCATGATGTCCGCCCTCTGATCCGGTCCGGGAGGCCCTGCGCCTCCCTGCCTTCCGACGACACCCAAGTTACGCAGTATCTAGGTCAGATCGTGTCCTCCATGCAGAGCGGAAAGTGAACTCGCGCAGCAGCGGGATCGCTGTCCCGAGAACCGCAGGACATTTGCCAGGGGCAGGGGCAGGGGCAGCGGCAGGGGCAGGGGCAGGGGCCGCTAGGCCTGCGCCGTGGGGCGTACGACCATGTCGCCCACGTCCACACTCGCCGGCTGCTCGACCGCGAACGCGATGGCCCGCGCGATGGCCTCCGGCGGGATCGCGATCTCGCCCATGCTGTCGAGGATCCGGGCCTTCATCTCCGGCGCCATGGGGTCCGTGAACTCCGTACGCGTCACCCCCGGGGACACCACGGTCACACGCACGGTGGCGCCCGCTTCCTGGCGCAGGCCCTCGGAGAGGGTGCGTACGGCGTTCTTGGTCGCGGCGTACACCCCTTGCAGCGGTACGACCCGGAGCCCGGCCGTGGAGACGGTGTTGACGAAGTGTCCGAAGCCCTGGCGGCGGAAGACGGGCAGGGCTGCCGCGATCCCGTACAGGACGCCCTTGAAGTTGACGTCGATCATCTCTTCCCAGTCCTCGACGCGCAGGTCGTCGATGGGCGAGATCAGGCCGACCCCGGCGTTGCTGACGAGGACGTCGAGCCTGCCGTAACGGGTGCGGGCCAGGTCGACCAGGGCGGTCAGGTCCGCGCGGCGCTTCACGTCCGTACGGGCCCAGACGGCCTGGCCGCCGGCCTTCTCGATACGGGCGGCCAGCGCCTCCAGGCGGTCCGGGCGGCGGGCGCCGAGGACGACCTTCGCGCCGCGCTCGGCGAGCAGCAGGGCCGTGGCCTCGCCGATCCCGCTGCTGGCACCGGTGATCGCGACGACCTTGCCCGCGATCCCCTCGATGCCGTCTATGCCCTCGATCTGCGACACGGGTGATCCTTCCAGGGCGGGGGGAGAGGACGGCGGCGCGTGGCATACCGTAGAAACGGAGGCACCGCCGGTTACCCGGCCTGGCATCACCGTAAGTGGAGGCGCCTCCACTTAGCAAGCGACAGAATCCAGGAGACCGAGCCGCCCATGACACCGGAACGGGATACGCAGGCCCCGCAGCGCCCCCTGCGGGCCGACGCGCAGCGCAACCGGGACAGGATCCTGGCCGCCGCCGTGCGCGTGTTCACCGAGGAGGGGCTGAACGCCCACTTCGAGCGCATCGCGAAAGAGGCGGGCGTGGGCACCGGCACGCTGTACCGCAACTTCCCGACCCGGGAAGCCCTGATCGAGGCGGCGTACCGCAACGAGGTGGCCCGGCTGTGCGACGCCGTCCCCGAACTGCTGGCGGCCGCGCCCCCGCGCGAGGCACTGCGTACGTGGATGGGCCGCTTCGTCGACTACGCCACCGCCAAGCTCGGCATGGCCGACGCCCTGCGCGCCGTCGTCGCCTCGGGAAGCGACCCGTACGGGCGCAGCCGCGACATGATCCAGGACGCCCTCACCACGCTCATGGAGGCGGGTACCGCAGCCGGCGCCTTCCGCTCCGACATCCGGCCCGGCGACATGTTCGCCGCGCTCGCCGGGATCGCCCTCACCTCTGCGGCCCCGGACCAGCGCGAGCAGGCCGAACGGCTCCTGGACCTCACCCTGGACGGCCTGACCCGCTTTCCGCCCCCGTCAGGGTGAGCCGGTCGTCCCGTCGGACGGCCCGTCGCTCGGCCCGTCGTCCCTCTCGGCCGCCGCGCGCCGGTACCCCGCGTTGATCCGCTGCGCCTCCTCCAGCTGGTCTTCCAGGATGACGATGCGGCAGGCGGCCTCGACGGGGGTGCCCTGGTCGACGAGTTCGCGGGCGCGGGCGGCGATGCGGAGCTGGTAGCGGGAGTAGCGGCGGTGGCCGCCCTCCGAGCGGAGGGGGGTGATCAGGCGCGCCTCCCCCAGGGCCCGCAGGAAGGCGGGGGTGGTGCCGAGCATTTCGGCGGCCCGGCCCATGGTGTAGGCCGGGTAGTCGTCGTCGTCCAGACGGTCGCCGAGCGGATTTTCTGCTGTCACTGTCACCTCGTCGTGCGGCATGTAGCTGTGGGCTCGGTGAATTCAACAGCATCGGCCGGGCCCACTGTCACACCGGGACACGCATAAGGGCCCTGCCGACGCGCGTCGGCAGGGCCCTTATGCGTATCTCGGTGCGTTACGCGGGGGTGGACGCGCCCAGCAGCGCCGACGCCGTCTGGAGCGGCGTCAGCTCGCGGGCGGGCATCGCCTCGGGGAGAGCGCGGCACGTGAAACCGAGGAGGGTCATGGCGCGGGTGACCTCCTGGGCGGTGAAGTCGCGGCGGTCCTGGCGCGTGACGACCTCGCCGACCTGCTTGACGGGGTAGCGGCGGCGGCCGATGAGCACGGACTCGCCTTCGACGGGCTGGGGCTTGACGCCCTTCATCGAGGCCTCCACCCCGCTCTTGGTGAGGTCGAACGGGAAACGGGCGATGACGCAACGCATGGTGCCTCCAGAAAGGAAAAGGAGAGGAGTGGGGAGAAGGAGCTCGTTCGGGCCCGGGCCGTTTCCGGCTCGGCCCCTGCCTCCGTTTAGGCCGCCGCCTCCGCGCCGGGCCTGCGCTGCCCCGCCCCCGTACCGCGTACGCCGCGCTCCTGGCCCGTACGGCCTCGGCGGCCGCGGGACGAGGCCGTCGCGCTGCGGCGCGGGCGCTCCGCCACCGGGGCGGTGATCGTGACCGGGATGCCCGAGGGGGCCTGGGCGCCGGTGATGCGGGTCAGCTCCGCGTCCCCGGAGCGCACCTGGGTGGTCTGGGGAACGATCCCGGCCGTCACCATCAGGCGGCTCATGTCGCGGCGCTGGTTGGGGGTCACCAGGGTCACGACGCTGCCGGAGGCACCTGCGCGGGCGGTGCGGCCGCCGCGGTGCAGGTAGTCCTTGTGGTCGGAGGGCGGGTCGACGTTGACGACCAGGTCGAGGTCGTCGACGTGGATGCCGCGGGCCGCGACGTTGGTGGCCACCAGCACCGTCACATGGCCGGTCTTGAACCGGGCCAGGGTCCGGGTGCGCTGGGGCTGGGACTTGCCGCCGTGCAGCGCGGCCGCCCGTACGCCGCTGCTGAGCAGGTGCTCGGTCAGCCGGTCGACGGCGTGCTTGGTGTCCAGGAACATCAGCACCCGGCCGTCGCGGGCGGCGATCTCGGTGGTCGCCTGGTGCTTGTCGGCGCCGTGGACGTGGAGCACGTGGTGCTCCATCGTGGTGACCGCACCCGCCGACGGGTCGACGGAGTGGACCACCGGGTCCGTGAGGTAGCGGCGGACCAGCAGGTCCACGTTGCGGTCCAGGGTGGCCGAGAACAGCATCCGCTGGCCCTCGGGGCGCACCTGGTCCAGGAGCGCGGTCACCTGGGGCATGAAGCCCATGTCGGCCATCTGGTCGGCCTCGTCCAGGACGGTGATGCCGACCTGGTTCAGCCGGCAGTCGCCGCGCTCGATGAGGTCCTTGAGACGTCCGGGCGTCGCCACGACGACCTCGGCGCCCGAGCGCAGCGCCCCGGCCTGCTTGCCGATCGACATCCCGCCGACGACCGTGGCCAGGCGCAGCTTCAGCGACCGGGCGTACGGGGTGAGCGCGTCGGTGACCTGCTGCGCGAGCTCGCGGGTCGGGACGAGCACCAGCGCCAGCGGCTGGCGGGGCTCGGCGCGCTGTCCTGCCGTACGGGCCAGCAGCGCGAGGCCGAAGGCGAGGGTCTTGCCCGAGCCGGTGCGGCCCCGGCCGAGTACGTCACGGCCCGCGAGCGAGTTCGGCAGCGTGGCCGCCTGGATCGGGAACGGCACGGTGACGCCCTGGGAGCCGAGCGCCGCCAGGAGCGGGCGGGGCAGGGCCAGGTCGGCGAAGGCCTCGACGGCCGGGAGTGCGGGGGTGAGCGTCACCGGGGGCGCGAACTCGCCCTGCGGGGCGGAGGGGCGGCGGCCGTAGCCGGAGCGCGGGCCGCTGCGCGTCGGGGAGTGCGTACCGGTGCGTGCGCGGGTGAAACGGTCGTTCGTGCGTGTGCTGCGGTTCAAGAGGAACCTTCCTTGATGCTGCTTGCTTCGGCACGTATCAAGGAATTCCCGGGGAACACGGGTGGCACGGGGAATCGCAAGAACGAGCCAATCAGATGCGTGATGCGCGGGAGCGGACCGGGCCGGGAGGCGTTTCTCGCGGCGCGGCGCTGAAATACGGGCCGGACCGGGGCCCGGAGACAAAACGAGCTGGGGCCCGCACCCCAAGGTGCGGGCCCCAGCTACGACGGACGCGTGTGCGTCTGCGTCAAGATCAGGCGGGAACGATGTTCTCGGCCGTCGGGCCCTTCTGGCCCTGCGCGATGTCGAACGTCACCTTCTGGCCTTCCTGAAGCTCACGGAAGCCCTGGGCGGCGATGTTGGAGTAGTGGGCGAACACGTCCGGGCCGCCACCCTCCTGCTCGATGAAGCCGAAGCCCTTTTCCGCGTTGAACCACTTCACGGTGCCAGCAGCCATGTCAATCTCCTTCGGGGCATTTCCCGGAACCCGCACTGTGCGGACTCCGCGTCACTGCGATGATTACCCCGCCCGGAGAAAAACCGGGACATACAAAAATGCTCCCACCTTGCCCTGGAGTGCAGGACGGCGGCGAGGGCACTTGAAGTTTTCGGGAACCACAACTGCAACTGAGATCGACAGTAGCACGGCATACCGGGACCCGCACGGCTGAATAATTCGCTTCCGCCCGTCGCACAAGAAATTCTGAGCGCGCTTCTCGCCAAATTCTTCTACGGCGGGAACAGATTTTTATTCACTCGCCGAACGAGGTTTTTCGCCGCCCACGGCCCCGACAGCCCCGCCCCGGTGCGGTCAGCGCAGCACACCCTCCAGGAAGTCGCTGCCGAGGCGGGCGACCACGGTCAGGTCCAGCTGGTGGTGTACGTAACGGCCGCGCCGGCGGGTCGTGATCAGGCCGGCCTTCTTCAGGGCCGCGATGTGCCGGGAGACCTCGGGCGCGCTGATGTCGTGGGCGGCCGCGAGCTCGGTCGTGGTGTACGCGGAGCGGGCCAGGTAGCGGCACATCCGGATGCGCATCGGGTGGGCCAGGGCCTCCATGCGCAGCTCCAGCAGGTCCAGGGAGCCGGGTCCTGGCACGTGGGGCGCGGCGGCCGGGTAGTGGATCACCGGGCGCCAGCGCGGCGCGTGCAGCACCCACAGGTGGGGCCAGCCCAGCGAGGACGGGACGAAGGTGACGCCGGGTCCCACGGCCGGGTCGAGCGCCTGCGTACGGCCGCTGCTCAGTTTGTCCACGCTGATACGGGACCCGTCGTCCGCCAGCGTGAGGGCGGGCGAGACCTCGGCCAGCGCCTCGGCCAGGCCCTTGTGGCGCAGCACCTGCGTCTTGTGCCGGGCGTCGGCGGCGAGCTCGACGCGTACGCGCTGCCAGACGTCGTCGAAGAACGCCTCGGCGCAGTCCTCGAAGAGGCGGCGCGTCCAGGCCCGCAGGGCGGGCGGGTCCTCCAGGAGGCGGGTGGCGAAGTCGAGTTGCCGGGGTCCCCGGGCGGCGGCGCGTTCCAGGGCGTGGGCGCGGGCCTTGGCGTCGCCGAGCGGGGAGGGGCCGCCGCGGCCGTAGTTGCTGGTGCAGGAGATCTCCAGGGCGGCGTCGACGAACACGTCGTCGTCGAGCCGGTCGAGCATGTCCAGGTCCTCGGCGAGGGTGGCGCCCGGGCGGCCGTGCGAGTCGGGCAGCGCGGCGAACGGCAGCGAGATGTCGGAGAACGAGGACGTCCACAGGAAGTTCGCCTCGCACAACCGGTCCGCGAGGTCGGGCTTGAGGGCGGCGTTCGTCGCGGTCGTCCACCCGTGAAGCCCCGGGTGGTGCCCCGGCTCGGCCAGGGCGTGCAGCGCGGCGCACAGCTCGGCCAGCGGCGCGGGGCTGAACACGAGGCGCTCGGGCGGCAGTCCGGCGATGTCGATGATCACGCTCATGGGGTTATGGTGCCGGACTCTGCGCAGGTGGGGAGCGTAATTTGACGGTTCTCGTCAATCGTCCGTCCGCCCCCGACCGCGGGGGCCGCGGGCCGCCGCGTGGCGTACGAGGGCGGCCGCCGCCCGCCGGGTGCCGCCGTGACCGAAGCGGTCGGTGAGCGCCCGGGCACGGCCCGGGGCGGGGCCGAGGCCGGCGGTGGACTTGGCGATACGGGCGGTGAGCAGTTCGCGCAGGGCGGGGGTGGCCGAGGTCCGGCGGACGGCGGCGCCGACGGCGGCCAGGAAGTCCGGGGTGGGTGCGGCGCTGTCGATGGCCTGGCCGAGGTCCGCCCAGTCCAGGTGGGCGTCGCAGTAGCCGTGGGCGGCGAGTTGGCGGGCCTGGGCGGGGTGGGTCTCGTTGACGGAGGGCAGCCACAGCGTGGGGACGCCGGTGGCGGCGGCGTCGTAGATGTGGCCCAGGCCCGGGGTCATACAGGCGTACGCGGCGCTGCCCATGAGGTCGAGCACGTCGGCGTGGTCGTACGTGCCCACGGCCGGATCGGCCAGCTCGGCGGCGACGCGGCGGCTCGCGGTGGCGACGACGGGCCGCGCGACCGGTTGCGCGGCCCGGACGGCCTCCAGCATCAGGCGCGCGTACGCGACGGCGTCGGACGTCTGCCAGTAGGGGTTGTGCAGTCCCCCGAGGTTGACCAGGACGTGCCGCCCGGGGCGCCAGGCGCGGCGTGGCGGGATGAGCGGCGGGACGACGAGGGCGCGCGAGCGCAGCGCGGGATCCGCCGCGAGCCTCTCACGTACGCCGAAGAAGTCCTGGGCGAGGTACAGCCCGGTGTCGTGGGCCACGGCGGGGATCTCGGGCCAGAACCAGGTGAGCGCGTCGTAGACGGCCACGTCGAGTCCGGCGCGGCGGGCGAGGGCGGCGGCGGGGAAGTCCATCGCGGTGACGAACAGGTCGTAGTGGGGCGCCCGTTGACGTAATCGGGCCAGCCGTTCGCCCTCGGACAGGTCCGTCCAGTCGTGGATCGCGCGGTAGGGCGGGGTGCGCTGGAGGTCGAGGGTGTGCCCCTCGCCGACGTAGTCGGGTACGCAGCCGAGCAGGGCCAGCTCCTCGGCGAGAACGGCGGCCGCCGCGGCCGGGCCGAAGCCGAAGGCCTGGGCGTTGAGCAGCAGACGGGGGCCGGGGGCGGGGAGGCGGTCGGCCATGTCGGCTGCTCCGGAGGGGAGTTGGGGGGCGGAGCCGGTGGGGTGCGGCGCGGGGCGCCCTGGCGGACGATACCTCGGATCGCTACGATGAGTCACGTTCCGTGACGCAGGGGCGTATCGCGCAGCACTTGCGCAGCACGCAACCCGTCCATGCCGTCTGCCACTTCCCCCTTGGAGCGCAAGCGCTATGGACCCGCTGGAGACGGAGACGGAGACGGAATCCGAAACGGAGACGGGGATGGGGGCGGGGACGGGGGCGGGGACGGGGACGGAAACCGAGCCCTGGACCCGGCCCGAGGTCGGCGCGCTCGCCGTGCCGGGGGCGACCCTGCACTACGAAGTACGCGGCGCCGGGCCCCTGTTGCTGCTCCTCGGCGGCGGCAACTCCGACGCCGCCGTCTTCGAACGGCTCGGCGCCGTGCTCGCGGCGGACCACCGCGTGGTGACCGTCGACCCGAGGGGCAACTCCCGCAGTACGCTCGACGGCCCGCCCGTCGACCAGCGCATCGAGGTGCACGCCGACGACGCGTACCGCCTGCTTGAACGGCTGTCGCCGGGCGGCGGGCCGGTGCGGGTGTTCGGCAGCTGCTCGGGCGGGCTGACCGCGCTCGAACTCGCCCGGCGCCACCCGGAGCGGATCGCCGCGCTGGTGGTGCACGAGCCGCCCGCGTTCGGGCTGCTGCCGGACGCGGCGGAGCGGCTCGCGTTCATCGACGGCGTGTACGGGACGTTCCGCCGGGAAGGCACCGCGGCGGCCATGGCCGAGTTCAGCGCGCTCTTCGGCGGCCGCCCGGCCCCGGAGCTGCCGGAGGCGCACGACAACACGGCGTTATTCCTGGCCCACATGCTGCGCCCGTCGACCCGCTTCCTCCCCGACGTCGCCGCCCTCGCCCCGCTGGCGGGCCGTATCGCCGTCGCCGGGGGCCGCGACTCCCGCACCCAGACCGTGCACCGCCCGGCGGAGGTCCTGGCCGAACGGCTCGGGCGGCGGCTCCTGGAGTTCCCCGGCGGGCATGTCGGCTACGTGAGGTGGCCGGAGGAGTTCGCGGGGGTGCTGCGCGGGGCGCTGGCCGGGGTGTGGGAAAGGGGCGGCGCGCCATCGGGCCGCCCGCTCACCCGTCCCGGCGGCCGCGCCGCCGAGGGTGGGTGAGCGGGGGACACGCGCGGTGGCGTCAGCCGACGCGCATCCAGTGCTGGTCGCTGTGGCCGTTGCAGTCCCAGATGACGACCGGCGCATCATCGCCGCTGCCACCCTTGTACTGAGCGAGGCACTTGTTGCCGTCGCCGTTGGCCCGGGCGGCGTGGTTGCGGATCGCGGAGTACCGCGGGTCGCTGGAGATGGTGTCGAAGTACCACAGCTGGTCCGGGTTCCCGTTGCAGTCCCAGCCGACGACGCTCGTGCCGTTCCCGGTCGCGCCCTCCCACGTACCGAGACACTGGCCGTAGCCGTTCTTGATCTCGTAGTAGTCCCCGCCGCTGTCGCTGCCCTTGTAGTCGGCGCGGTACCACTGCTGGTCGGGGTTGTGGTTGCAGGTCCACATGATCGCGAGGTTCTGGTACTCCTTGGCCATGTCGATGGCCAGGCAGTGGTTCCCGTTCTCGTTGACGAACTCGTTCGTCGGCGAGGCCGAGGCCGTCGCCGAGGACGACAGCGTCATCCCGGCGGCCATGGCGAGGGCTGATGCCGTCATCAGGGCTGTCTTGAGCAATTTCATGGGTCCCCCGTTGTCGAGTGGGTGGGATGCGGGTCGTCTGCGACCCGGGGGAATCGTCACAGCCGCCTCCAACAGGCTGCTAACAGCGCTCCAACGCGGTCGCGGGCACGCGGTTGGTACTGGCCCTGCGGCGGTGCGTCGAGGGGCTCGCGTGGAGGCCAGGCCTCGGCCGCCCCTCGCCGGACCAGCCGGGTCGTTCGTCTCGACGCCTTCAGGGGCCCGTTGAAGGAGAGTCGGACAGAGGGGTCGTCCGAGGGCTCGGAAGGTCCGGCCAGTCTTGCGCCAGGTGTCGGCGTTGAGCGTCCGCTCACGCATTCAGGGCATGTACCGGCCTGTTCGGCTGCACCCAGACTTGCTACCTGATCCAGGTTCCGGCGGCGCTTCCCTGCCGAACTCAAGGCATGGTCGGCTGGCCGTCCCGCAGAAACCGCGGTCGTCCTGTGACGATGGCAGCAATGGCGGCATCGAACCTGCGGCTCAGCCTGTCCCGAAGCCAAACGCCGGCCCGGCACGGGTGTACGAAGGCCAGCTCGGACAGTTCCTCGTCCTGGGGGTTTACGGCGGCGACCTGGTCGTGGTCGAGGGTTCCGCCGTCGAAGATGAACGCGATCTGGTCGTCCCAGGGGCCGTGGGGCGGTACCCGGTCGACGACGAGCAGCCCCTGGAGGGGAAGGTCGAGGCCGAGTTCCTCCCTGAGTTCGCGGCGGGCCGCGTCGTCGGGGGCTTCGTTGTCTTCGGCCATGCCGCCGGGGAGGTCCCAGCCGGGTTTGCAGGTGGGCTTGACCAGGAGGATGTCGCCATCGGCGTTACGAAGGATGACGTCGGCGGCGACGCGTTTGCGGGCCTGGGTGGCGTTGCCTTCGGCGAGGTAGGCATTCCAGGCTTCGGGGTCGGCGGGGGTGGGCCTCATCGTGCGGTGCCTTCCCTGGGCGTCGGGACGATGTCGGCGAGCAACAGCATTCCGGCCCGTCGTACGTCGGCGGCCTGCACGTCGACAACTGGGACAAGCTGCCATACCCGACGAAGCACACCGGCCGCCGGCGGCTCTGCCTCGACCTCGGCCCCGGCACCCGCTACCTGCTCCTCGGCGACCTGGACATCCGCACCATCTGCAAAGCCCTCCACCCCGACGACTTCGACCTGCGATACCCGCACACAGACGACTTGCGCCACTACGTCGACGACGGACACCTCGTCCTCTGCTTCCGGCTCCGCCTGGACCCGGGGGAGGGCTACATCGCTCCCACCGAACTCTCCCCGCACGACGGCTCCACGCAAGATCAACGGACCCCGTCCAACTCCGCATTCTGGCTCGGCAACTGGCCCCGAGGCGTCCTGCCCTCGCTGGTCCAGGGCCTATCACATCGGCGGCGACTCCGCCGCGGGGTGCCCCTTGATGACCGAGGGCGGCGAGGAGGCCGCGGAATCCTCGACGGGGGCCGCCGCTTCACACCCGGCTTCGCCACCGCCGGTCAGCTGAGCGCACGGCGCAGCGCCTGGACCACGTCCACCTGCGGGAACACCCGGGGAATCTCCTCGGCCGCTTGCTCGATGAGCAGTTCCAGCACGCCGGGCGCTGCGCTGTGCATCACCTCGTACAGGTACGCATCGAGGGCAGCTGGGCTGTCCGGCAGCGTCAGCTCCACCGTGAACGGGGTGCCGTCGGTCTTGTACCGGCCCGGCGGCAGCCCCACCTTGTGCGGGTGCACGCACACCGGGACGCCGACCGCTGTGTACCGGTGGCCATCGACGGGACTGAACGGCGCCTCCGCGCAGGGCGCTCGATCACGTCGAACTCGCCGAGCGGGTAGCGACGTGAGGGGCAGATGCCACATGACGGGTGCTCGCCACCGGTGACGAAAGCGTCAGCCATGCGCGGCAGCGTAGCGCCCTCCCCGTATACGGAACGGTCAACCTGAACAGTGAGGCCCCCACTCCCCACCCAAGATCACAAGTCCCAGGAACTCAACCGCACTCCGCGCCGACTACTGGAACCGGGCGGCAGAGGTCCGCCCGCGTACCAAGTGGACCTGGAGAGTTTCGATGCGTTCTCGCGTGTGGTGGCCTACGACGGCCGTGGTGCTCGGCCTCCTCGCGGCGGGGTGCGGCGACGGGGACGGGGACAAGGGCGCCGACAAGGACAAGGCGGCCGCCGCCGGGGCCTCCGTCTCCGGCTCCGGTTACCCCGTCGGCGTCACCGACTGCATGGGCGCCAAGACCACCTTCGCCGCCGCCCCGAAGAAGATCGTCACCAGTAACGCGGCGGGACTTGAGCTGCTGCTCCGCCTCGGCGCCGGGGACAAGGTGACCGGCACCGGCTTCCCGCCCGGCAAGGGCACCCTGCCCGCCGAGCTCGACGCGCAGGCGCAGAAGGTCAAGGTCCTCGGCAAGATGGTCATCCCGAAGGAGAAGCTCCTCGGGTCCGGCGCCGATCTGTACATCGACACCTTCGCCTCGATGGGCGGCATGGGTGGGGGCATGGGAGATACCCCCACCGACGCCGAGTACAAGGCCGCCGGGATCAAGCACATCTATCTGAAGTCCACCGCCTGCGCGTCCAACCGCAAGAGCCCGGTGACCGACCTCTCCGCCGTCGAGGACGACATCACCTCCCTCGGCGCCGTCACGGGTACGTCCGCCAAGGCGAAGGAGCTCGTCTCGGGGATGAAGAAGACCGTCGATGCCGTGCAGTCTGTCGTGGGATCAACCCCGCAGGGCTCTCGGCCCACCTACTTCTTCTTCGACTACGACGCCGGCACCAAGCAGCCCTCCGTCGTCTGCAACCGGCAGGTCGCCCACGCGGTGATCACCCTCGCGGGCGCCCGCAACGCCTTCGCCGACTGCGACGGCGACTTCAAGCAGGTCGGCTGGGAAGACGTCATCGCCAAGAACCCGGACTGGATCCAGCTCGGCGTACGCGACCGGGGCAGCGAGTCCGCCAACAAGGCGGCGTTCGACGAGGCGCAGAAGTGGCTCCAGGACAACGCCGCCACCAAGGGCCTGAAGGCCGTCAAGGAAGGCCACTTCGTACGCATCGGCTCCGAGCGGACCACCATCGCGGGTGTCAGCAACGCCGACACCGTCCGGGAGATCGCCAAGACGCTCCATCCCGGCAAGGTCGGCTGAGTCGTGGTCTCCCTGGTGTCCGCGCGTAAGAACGACCCCCCGCACTCGCGCACCCGTACACTCTCCGCCCCCGCCCTCGCCGCCGTCCTCTCCCTCGCCCTCCTCGCGGCCCTCACCGCCGCCGTGTCCTGGGGCTCGACCTCCATCCCGCCCGGCGAGGTGTGGGGCGTGGTGTGGCGCAGGCTGTCCGGCGACGCGCCCCGGCCGGGCACCGACGACCTGATCGTGTGGCAGCTGCGGGTGCCGCGCGCGCTGCTCGCCGCGTTCGTCGGCGCGGGGCTCGGCGTCGTCGGTACGGCGGTCCAGGCCCTCGTACGCAATCCGCTCGCCGACCCGTACCTCCTCGGCATCTCCAACGGCGCCTCGCTCGGCGCGGTCGCCGCCATCGTGCTGGGGGCGGGGGCGGGCGGGGCGCTCGGGCTCGGGCTTTCGGGCGCGGCGTTCGCGGGCGCGCTCGTGACGTTCGCGCTGGTGTGGGCCGTGGCCCGGCGCGGCGGCGGGTTCGCGCCGCTCAGGCTCGTCCTGGCCGGGGTGGCCATCGGGCAGTTCCTGTCCGGCTTCACCAGCTACCTCGTGCTGCAAGCCGGGGACGAACAGCAGACCCGCAGCGTGCTGTTCTGGCTCATGGGGAGTCTGAGCGGGGCGACCTGGCCGCTGCTCGCCGTGCCCGCGATCGCCGTTCCCCTCGCGCTGCTGGTGCTCCAGGCCCGCGCCCGGGGCCTGAACGCGCTGCTGATGGGCGACGAGACGGCGGCCGGGCTCGGCATCGACGTCGTACGGCTGCGACGCGAACTGTTCCTGGTCACCAGTGTGCTGACCGGCGTCCTGGTGGCCGTCTCGGGGGCCATCGCCTTCGTCGGGCTGATGGTCCCGCACGTGTGCCGACTGCTCGTCGGCGGCGACCACCGGCGGCTGCTGCCGCTGTCGGCGCTGCTCGGCGCGCTGCTCCTGGTGGTCGTGGACACCGTGTGCCGTACGGCCATGGACGCGCAGGAGCTGCCCGTCGGCGTCGTCACCTCACTGATCGGCGCTCCGGCGCTGCTGTATCTGCTGGACCGGCGGCTGGGGAGTGAGAGTTGAGTACGGGTACGAGTACGGGTACGGGTACGGGTGGGGAGCCTCAGCTGAGGATCGACATCGAGGATCTGCACGTCGCCTATGGCGGCCGTACCGTCGTCTCCGGCGCGCATCTGCTCGCCGCCGAGGGCGAGATCACCGGCCTGGTCGGGCCGAACGGCAGCGGCAAGTCGACGCTGCTGCGGACCGTCTACCGGCATCTGAAGCCGTCCGCCGGGCGGGTGCTCCTGTCCGGCACCGATCTGCGCGAGCTGAGCCCCGTGCAGGCGGCCCGGCACATCGCCGCGCTGCCGCAGGAGCGCGGCGGCGACTTCGAGCTGAGCGTGCGCGAGGTCGTCGCCATGGGACGCACCCCGTACAAGCGGGCCTTCGCCGCAGAGGACACCACCGACGCGGACATCGTCGCGCGCGCCCTCGCCGACGTCGGCATGGACGGCCACGCGGGCCGCCGCTTCACCGAGCTGTCCGGCGGCGAGCGCCAGCGCGTGCTGCTTGCCCGCGCCTTCGCCCAGCAGCCGGACGTCCTGGTCCTGGACGAGCCGACCAACCACCTCGACGTACGCCACCAGGTCGAGCTCCTCGCGTTGCTGCGGGCCCAGGGGCGTACCACCCTCGTCTCGCTCCACGACCTCAACGCCGCCGCCTCGGTCTGCGACCGGCTGCACGTGCTGCACGCGGGGCGCGTCGTCGCCTCCGGCGCGCCCCGCGAGGTGCTGACGCCCGCGCTGATGGCCGAGGTGTTCGGGGTGCGCGCGGCCGTGGTGGACCATCCGCTGACCGGCGACCCGCTGATCGCCTTCGACCACCGGACCCCGGCGGACGTGGACGTGGACGTGGACGCGGACGTAGACGCGGACGTGGACGCGGACGTGGACGCGGACGTAGAGGTGGAGGTGACGGTATGAGCAGCACACCCGATACCCAGGACCGCTGGTCCCTCGTCGCCGTCGCCGGCCTGCTCTCCTTCGTCGCGATGCTCGACATGAACATCGTCAACGTGGCCCTCGCGGACATCTCCAGTGGCCTCGACGTGTCCGCCGCCACCGCCCAGTGGGCGGTTCTCGGCTACCAACTCCCCGTCGTCGCCCTGCTGTTGCCCGTCGGCCGCTGGCTCGACAGTGTCGGACCGCGCCCCGCCCTGCTGACCGCGACCTCCGGGTTCGCGGTGTGCAGCGCGCTCGCCGCACTCTCGCCGTGGGCGGCCTGGCTGATCGCCGCCCGGGTCGGGCAGGGGGCGTTCGGGGCGGTGCTGTTCGTACTGATGCCCGTGCTCGCGATGCGGTCGGTACGGCCCGAGCTGCGCGCGCGGGCGATGAGCGTGCCCGCGACGCTGGGCCCGCTCGGCGCGGTGACCGGGCCCGCGCTCGGCGGGCTGCTCCTGGACCATCTGGGCTGGCGGGCGGTGTTCCTCGTCAAGATCCCCGTCTGCGTACTGGCGCTGGCCGTCGCGTACAAGGCGATGCCGAAGGACGGGCGTCTGCACCGGCCCGACCGGCGCTCGGCCGCCGACGCGCTGCTCGTCGGCACGGGAGTCACCGTCCTCCTGCTCACCCTGACCCTGGCCGCCTCGCACGGCTCGTGGTGGCTGGCGGGCGCGCTCGCCGCCGTACCGCCCCTGTGGTGGTGGCTGCGCGGGCCCGGCGGGCGGCCGGTGACCGGCGCGCTGCGGGCCTCGGGGCTGTACCGGGCGCACGGCGCGGTCCTGGCCCTCGCGGCCGGATTCGCCGCCATGCACTACGTGGTCGCCCTGCACCTCCAGCGCGACGACGGCTTCAGCGCCACCTCCACCGGGCTCACCGTGCTCGCCTTCCCGCTGGGCATGGGCCTCGCCGGACCGCTCGGCGGACGCCTCGCCGACAAGTACGGCGCCCGGCCCGTCGCCACCGCGGGCGCCCTGCTCACCGCCGCCGGTCTGCTGCTGCTCGTCCCGCTGGGCGACAACTGGTCCGCGCCGGACGTGGCCTGGCGCCTCGCGCTCGCGGGCCTCGGCATGGGCCTGAACGGCGGTCCCACGCAGGCGCTGGTCATGGGCGCCGCCGTGCCCGAGCGGGCCGCCACCGTCGGCTCGGCCGTGCAGCTCGCCCGCAGCCTCGGCTTCACCCTCGGCCCGGCCCTGGCCACCGCCGCGTGGGGGCTTGCCGGGGACGGCGAGGGCGTGCGGGCCGGGCTCGCGCTCGCCGCCGTCGCCGCCTGCCTCGCCGTGCCCCTGCTGGCCGTGCCCGTCCGGCTCCCCCTGAAGGCGCAGAGCACCGACCCGGTGCCCGCCGCCCAACCCCAACCCTGACCCTGACCCTGACCCTGGAGCTTGCCCCATGTGCGGAATCACCGGCTGGGTGTCCTTCCGTCCTGACGCCCGAGATTCCCGAGACGCTCGCGACACCCGCGACGCCCGCGACCGGGCCCGCGTCATCGAGGCCATGACCGCGGCGCTCACCCCGCGCGGCCCCGACGCGGGCGGCGTCTGGCTCGACGAGCACGCCGCGATCGGCCACCGGCGTCTGTCCGTCATCGACCTGGCGGGCGGCGTCCAGCCGATGCCCGACCGGCCCGACGCCCCCACCGCCGTCCTCTCCTACAGCGGCGAGGTCTACAACCACCACCAACTGCGCGCGCGACTAAGTCAGTTGGGGCACACCTTCCACACCCGCAGCGACACCGAGGTGGTGCTGCGCGCCTACGCCCAGTGGGGCGAGTCGCTGGCCGACCACCTGGACGGCATGTTCGCCTTCGCCGTCTGGGACGCGCGCGAGCAGCGCCTGCTCCTCGTCCGCGACCGGCTCGGCGTCAAACCCCTGTTCTGGGCCGCCGTCGACGGCGGCCTGGCCTTCGCCTCCGAACCCAAGTCGCTCTTCTCCCACCCGGAGATACACCCCCGGGTGGACGCCGACGGCCTGCGCGAGGCGTACAGCCTGCTCTTCAACACCGGCCCCACGGTGTGGTCGGGCGTACGGGAGGTCGAGCCCGGCGGCCTCCTCGTCCTCGACCGGGGCGGTATCCGCGAGCGCCGCTACTGGCAGCTGGAAGCCGGGGTGCACGGCGACGACCGGGACACCGCCGTCGACCGCGTCCACCACCTGGTGAGCGGGGCCGCGCGCGCCCAGCTGGAGGCCGACGTCCCGCTGTGCAGCCTGCTGTCCGGCGGCATCGACTCCACCGTCCTGACCGCCCTGCTCGCCGACGAACTGCGGCTGCGCGAGGGCCCGGACGCCCGTATCCGCTCGTATGCCGTCGACTACAGCGACCAGGCCGAGCAGTTCACCGGCGATGTGCTGCGCACCGGCCACGACACCCCGTACGCCATCGAGGCGGGCGCCCACATCGGCACCGACCACAGCACGGTCGTCCTCGACCCGCGCACCCTGCTCGACCCCGAGCACCGCACGGCGGTCGTGGTCGCCCGCGACTCGCCCATCGGCGTCGGCGACATGGACACCTCGCTGTATCTCCTCTTCGGGGAGATACGCCGCCACTCCACCGTCGCCCTGTCGGGGGAGGCCGCCGACGAGGTGTTCGGCGGCTACCCCTGGTTCCACAACCCCAAGGCGCTCGCCGCCGACACCTTCCCCTGGCTCCTGGTCACCGGCGACGAGGCCGCGATGCCGCTCAACCCGGACCTCGGCCTGCGCATCGGGGAGTTCCGCGACGATACGTATCGCGCCGCGCTGGCGGCCGTACCGCACGCCGACGGCGAGAGCCCCGAGGAGCACCGCCAGCGCGAGATGCAGCACCTGTCGCTGACCCGCTGGCTTCGCCAGCTCCTGCACCGCAAGGACCGGCTCAGCATGGCGCAGGGCCTGGAGGTGCGGGTGCCCTACTGCGACCACCGCCTCGTCGAGTACGCCTTCGCCACCCCGTGGGCGCTGAAGAGTTTCGACGGCCGCGAGAAGAGCCTGCTGCGCGCGGCGGGCGCGGGCCTCGCCCCGGAGTCGGTGCTGTGGCGGCCCAAGAACCACTATCCGGCCACCCACCACCCCGACTACAACCGCGGGCTGCAGAACATGGCCCGCGACGCGCTGAACGCGTACGGCGGCCGGGTCCGCGACCTCGCCGACGAGACCCGGATCAAACCGTGCCTCGACACCCCGCCCGAGCAGTTGCAGTGGGGCCACCGCCTCCGCCTCGAACGCGTCGTCGACCTCGCCCTGTGGCTGGAGCACCACCAGCCCGAACTCGCCCTCTGAGGAGCGCCTTTCATGACCATCCAGGAACCGCTGCCGGTCGCTGAGGCCGGTGGGGATGTCGCCGAGCCCGTCGTCCCGCTCATGGGCTGCCCGTACAAGAGCAACCCGTACCCTCTGTACGAGCAGATGCGCGAGGAGGGCCCGATCCACCGGGTCCTGTTCCCCAGCGGGGTGAACGCCTGGCTCGTCACCGGGTACGAGGCCGCCCACTCCGCCCTCAACGACGAGCGCCTGGGCAAGCACCACGACCGGGGCAACGACCGCTGGCGGGCCCGCGCCTCGATCATGCCCGAGCCGCAGCACTCCCAGCTCCAGGTCCACCTCCTCCACCAGGACCCGCCCCGCCACACCCGGATGCGGCGCTTCGTGACGGACGCGTTCACCCCGCGCCGCGTCGACGCGCTGCGGCCCCGCTTCCAGGAGCTGGCCGACGCCCTCGTCGACGCCCTGCCCCAGGCGGGCCCCGCCGACCTCGTCGCGGGCTTCGCCGCCCACTTCCCCTTCCAGGTCCTCGCGGAGACCATCGGCCTCCCGGCGCCGCTGGCCGCCCGATTCGACCGCGACTGGGGCAAGGTCGTCCAGCCGGTCGGCCCCACCGACCCGGGGCGGCCGATGTACGAGGCGCGGCTGCACGGCCTCCAGAGCTACATAGCCGAGGTCGTCGCCCACAAGCGCGAGCACACGGACGACGACCTGCTCAGCCGCCTGGTGGTGGCCCGCGACGAGGGCGAACTGACCCGCGAGGAGCTCGACTCCATGATCTTCCAGCTCCTCGTCGCGGGCCAGGAGCCGGTCACCAACCAGATCACCACCGCGCTGATCGCCCTGTTGCGCCACCCGGACCAGCTGGCCCGGCTGCGCGACGACCCGGCACTGCTGCCCCGCGCGGTCGAGGAACTCCTGCGCTACGACAGCGCCTTCGAGCTCACCACCTGGCGCTTCCTCGCCGAGGACAGCGATCTGCACGGCACGGTCGTACCCGCCGGGGACTCGGTGATCGTCTCCCTGTGCGCCGCCAACCGCGACCCGCGCCGCTTCGAGGACCCCGACGCGCTCGTCCTGGACCGCTCCCCCAACCCCCACCTCGCGTTCGGCCACGGCATCCACTTCTGCCCCGGTGCCGCGCTGGCCCGGGCCGAACTCCAGATCGCCCTGGGCACGGTGCTGACGCGGCTGCCGGGATTGCGGCTCGCCGTCGCGGACGAGGACCTGGATTGGATCCAGGCGGTGCTGGGGCGGGGGACGGCGCGGTTGCCGGTGGCGTACGACGGCCGCGTCTGACAGCTGACATCTGATCCCCCGGAGTCGCCGGGGGATCCACCTCACCCGTACCACGGCGCCCGGCACGAGGCCGAGGCGCCATGTCCACGTGCCCGTGCAACCACCCTCTTGGAGAAACCCCATGCCGCTGACGACCGCGCCGGACCCCGTCTCCACGAGCCTGAGCGCCGCGATCCTGAATCTCCTGCTGCCACACCACCGCACGACGGACCACCCCGAAACCCCTACCGACGCGAAGGCCTTCCCCCACCAACTACGCCAAATATCTGCCTACGTACGGGCCAACGCCCCCATCGTCTTCACCCTCCCCGGCTTCCCCTGCAAGTCCCCCAACCCGGCCAAGGCCCTCGGTCACCTCCCCGACCAGGGCGAACGCCTCTCACTCCGCTTCCTCGACTCCCTGTGCAGAGACATCGGCCGGATATACCCACCGGGCGCCCGTATCGTCATCTGCTCCGACGGCCATGTCTTCGGGGACCTCGTCCACGTCCCCGACGACCACATCGACGCGTACGCCGACGAACTGCGTACGCTGATCGCCGCGTCGGGCCTGGACCGGCTCTCCGTCTTCGACCTGCGCGACGTACTCGGCGATTTGTCGCACACCGCCAAACGCACCCACGTCCACGACCGCTACGCCCCGAGCGTGGAGGCCCTGCGCGCCGAGGTCCGTACGGACGAGCAGAGCCTCGCCCTGTACCGGGGCATCACCCGCTTCCTGGTGGAGGACACGGCCGGTTTCACCGGAACGCGGTCCGCGCTGCAACGGGAGTGCCGTATACGGGCGTACGGCGTCATCCAGCGCAGCCGCGCCTGGGGCGACCTGATCGCCGACCACCACGCCCGGGCCGTACGCCTGTCCATCCACCCGCAGCCGGTCGGGGCCCCCAAGTTCGGCATCCGCCTCCTGGACGCGCCCGACGCCTGGACGACCCCGTGGCACTCGGCGGCGCTGCGGCGCGCGGACGGCACGTGGACCCTGATGCCGAGCACGGCGGCGGCCCGGCTCGGCCACCTGGTCCACCGGGACGGCCGGCCGAGCCACTTCGAGCAGAGCGACGCGAGCGACGCGTCCCTGGTCGCGGTCACGGGCTGAGAGGCCGGCCCGGCCGGGCGACCCGCCCTGGGAACGGATTGCCCCGGATCCGTGTCTAGCTCCCTGACACTGGACATCCGGATACCCGGACACCTCGGCAGAGAGTCTTCACGGTTCATGGGCCTGACAAGTACCACCGTTCTGCTGCTGGCCGTGATCTGCACGGTGCTGCTGTTCGCCGCGACGATCTGGCTGTGGCCGTTCCTGGCGCGGCGGGGCTGGGTGCCGGTCGTGGGCCGGGTGGGTCTGGTTCTGGCGATCCAGGTGCTGCTGTTCTCGTCGGTGGGACTGGCGGCGAACAGGACGTTCCTCTTCTACGGGTCGTGGGCGGACCTGTTCGGAGCGCAGACCGGTGTGGGGGTGCTTGGCACGCAGGCCATCGGCAACCCGGGTGTGAAGCTCGTGGGCAAGGAGGAGGTCCCCGTTCCGGGGTCCGGGACGCCCCACCTCAGCGGCGAGGTGCAGAAGATCTCGGTGCAGGGTGAGCGGTCGCGGATCGTCAGCCCGGCGTACGTGTATCTGCCGCCGGAGTACTTCCAGAAGGAGTACGCGCACAAGAAGTTCCCCGCCGCCGTCGTGCTCACCGGCTTCCCCGGCACCGCCGAGAACCTGCTCAAGGGGCTGCGCTACCCCAAGACGGCGTGGATGCAGGTCAAGCTGAAGAAGATGCAGCCGATGATCCTGGTGATGATGCGGCCGACGGTGGCGCCGCCGCGCAACACCCAGTGCGTCGACATCCCCGGCGGCCCGCAGACGGAGACGTTCTTCGCCAAGGACCTGCCGAAGGCGATCTCGGGTACCCTCCGGGTGGGCACCGCCTCCCGTAACTGGGGCTTCGTCGGCGACTCCACCGGCGGCTACTGCGCCCTGAAGCTCGCCCTCCAGCACCCCGAGGCGTACGCCGCCGGGGTGGGCCTGTCCGCCGACTACAACGCGGAGGTGGACCGCGACTCCGGCGACCTCTTCCACGGCGACAAGTACGAGCAGAAGCGCGCCAACCTGCTGTGGAGCCTGGACCACCTGCCGCAGGGCAACTCGTCGTTCCTGGTCACGACGTCGAAGCACGGCGAGACCAACTACCGGGCGACGCAGCAGTTCATCGCGAAGGTGCGCAGCCCCGCGCACGTCTCGTCGATCACCCTGGACACGGGCGGCCACAACTTCAACACGTGGCGGCGGGAGATTCCGCCGGCGCTGGGGTGGCTGGGCGGACGGCTGCGGGCGGGGTGAGGGGTTGAGGGTTCAGGGCCTGGGGCCTGGGGCCTGGGGCCTGGGGCCTGCGTTAGCGCGCCGAAGCCGGACGCCAGCGCGGCTGCTGATCCGCCGGTGGATTACGCGACCTTCTCCGCCAGGAAGTCCTCCCAGGTCCGCGTCCCCACGACGGCGCCCTTCGTGAGGGAGAGGTTGTCGCCCGCCCGGTAGGCACGGCCCGCCTTGCCCGGCACCCGCACGGGCATCATCAGCCGGTGCTTGCCGCGCGCCTGGAGGTACGTACGGTTGAGGTCCCCCATCCCGTACACCTTCGGCCCGGCGAGATCGGCCACCAGCCCGGCGGGCTCGCCCAGCACCAACTCCACCAGCCGCGCGGCCACTTCCCGAGAGTCGACCGGCTGAAAACGAATGCCGCCCGGTACCGGAACCACCGGCATCTTGGCCATCTTCTCCGCCATGGTGAGCACCAGGTCGTGGAACTGGGCCGCCCGCAGCGTCGTCCACGCGATCCCGGACTCCTCGATGGCCCGCTCGGCGCCGAGCTTGGCCTGGAAGTAGCCGAGGGGGACGGTGTCGGCGCCGATGACGGAGATGTAGACGATGTGCTTGACCCCGGCGCGGGAAGCGGCCGCGACGAGGTTGCGGGTGGCCCGGTCGTCCCCCTTGGGCCCGCCGGCAAGGTGGAGGACGGTCTCGGCCCCGTCCACGGCGGCATCGATCCCCTCACCCTTGAGCAGGTCGCACCCCACGTACTCAACACCGTCGTCGCCGCCGCTCGGACGGGGATTCCGGCTGAGCACGCGTACGGTACGCCCGGCCTCCCGCAGGAGGGGAACGACGTGGTTGCCGAGGGTGCCGGTGCCGCCGGTGACCAGGATGGGCTTCGCCATGACTCTTGCTCCAGAACTCGCCTTCGTGCCCCGCCGCTCCGGCGAGGAGAGCCGCGCTTCTCGGTGGCTCCGCTTCTGTGAAACGCGGGGGCGGGGGAACGTGACACGATCACGAGAAATTTTTCCGGGACGTGGTCCGGGCGGACGTGGGCGAGCTGCTGCGGCCCAAGGCGGGCCAACCGCCAACGGCTCCGCTTCGCTGCTCGGCTATCACGGCGTGATAACCGGAAGCGCCTCCAGCGGGCGGGTTCGAGGTGCGAACACCAGGCCGGCTACCGGGACTTCACTGCGGGAGACCCGGCTGAAGCCTCGCTCCACTCCCCCGACCCTGCTCTGTGACGCTCTGCGGTCGCGGACACCGGCCCTCCACCATCCCGTGCGCCACGCCTGTTTGAGCGGCCCGCCTCGTACAGGGAGTGCGCCGTCGCCCGCACAGGCGACGCCCCTCTGCTTGCGGGCGGAGGGGCGCTTTCGTCGCGCAAGGAGAGGGCGCGTTGTCTGCTGCGGGGAACTCTTACGCTGGCAGAGCCTCGATCGCGGCCTGCCACGGGTACGCGTCGAGGTCGCCGTGCCGGGGTCGGTGCGGGAGGAAGCCCCCCTCCCCGAGCAGCACGGTCACACCCGCATCGCGCAGTACGTCGATGTGTCGCGCGATCGCGGGATGCGCACCTTGGGCGCTGTTCCAGTGCGGCAGCGCGACGATCGGCAAGCCGAGACCGATGCCCTCGGTGATGAGCCCGAGCGCGAGGGTGTCGCTGACAGCAGTGGCCCACTTGGCGAGGGTGTTGGAGGTCAGCGGCGCGACGAGGAGCGCGTCCGGCGGCGGCAGCACGTCGTCCTGCGAGGGCAGCTTGTACTGGTGGCGCACGGGGTGTCCGGTGAGTGCTTCGAGGGCTTCCGATCGTTCGGGGGCCTGCGGGCGTGGGCCGGCGGGTTCGCCGAAGGTGTGCGGCAGCCGTGCGGCGTGCGGCGGCCCATGCGGTGGTCGACGGTGTGGCGGATGACCCGGCTCGGCCGTCCACCGGTCATCTAGTGCTGTGACCGGGACGGTTCACCGGGTTGCATGGCTTGGGGCGTGTATGAGTAGTGTCTGTTGGATGGACAGCACGATGCATCTGCCGACGGAAGAAGATCTGGAGCTGGTCGAGTTCGCCCAGCGCGTTGTTGAGGCCAACGGTGACGGTGAGGTGCACACCGTCGGGGCAGCCGTGCGAGACGCACAGGGTCGGATGTTCGGTGGCATCAACCTTTATCACTTCACGGGCGGACCTTGCGCGGAGTTGGTGGCGCTCGGGCATGCGCGCGCTGCGGGAGCACGTGACCTGGCGGCGATTGTTGCCGTCGGTGACACGGGGCGCGGCGTGCTTGCGCCGTGTGGTCGGGACCGGCAGGTCCTGCTGGACTACCACCCAGGTATCCGCGTCCTTGTGCCGGTAGCTGGCGGCATTCGCAATGTCGCGATCACCGACCTTCTGCCTCATGCTTACGTCTGGGGGGAGCAGTCCGCGGGGTCCGACAGCGCGCTGCGCTCGGCCGCGATGCAGTCCCTGCATTTCCATCGCACCTATCTCGATGCTGTACGCACTGGGCGGAAGACGACCACGGTGCGGTTCCGAGACCCAGTGGAGACGGGCCCGGTGAACATGGTGTTCGAGTTGGATGACGAGGTAGTGCTGCCCGGTGTGGTCACTCAGATCACTTCCAAGGGCGTTGCCGAGTTGACCGAAGCGGACGCTGTCGCCGACGGGTTTCGCGATCTTGCCGAGCTGCAAGACCGGCTGCGGTTCCACTACCCCGACATCAAGTCGACCGATGACGCCACCATCGTTCACTTCCGTCTGACGAGTTGACTGCATCCGCCATCGAGCGAACGAGGCGATCAGCCTTGGTCATGCCGCTCCTTGCAGGGGGCGTCCTCCCCAGCGGATGCCTTTCTCGCTGCGGATGCGGGCGCGCTCCTTGCGTTGGGCGGCCGGGACATCGGGGTGGCGGCCGTTGGCGTTGCGCCAGCGCGGATAGGCGTGCAGCTCGCGGGTCTGGACGGTGTGGTTGGGATGGTTGGAGTTCGCCAGGGTACGGGTCGCGTCCGGCGCGATCTGCCGGTGACCTCGGGCTTTGCCCGCCACGCGATGCGGCGGGCGATCTCCCCGTGGGACAGGCCCGTCGCCGCGATCCACAGCTCCAGGTGCGGGTTGCCGGATCTGCTGGCCATCGCTGCCTCATTCCCCGCCCGCATATACGGAGCGTGGCATTTCCGCCACGGTTCGCGACCCCTACGGTACTGGTCAGGGCACCTGTCGGGCACCGATGCTGTGCAGGCGGCAGCCGTCCGGCTGACCGCTTTCGGTACAGGGGAAGGGATTTCGCATGGCGACGCTTGCACCCGAGGCTCCGTGGGCGATGCGGCTGGTCACCGACCGGCTGCCGGTCGGCTGCCGGTCGGCTGCCGGTCGGCCCGCCGTCGTACGCGGCGGTGACGCTCGACCCGGGCTCGCAGACCGCCCGCTACACCGACACCGCCGGCCAGGTGGTTCAGATGGGCAAGCACGGCACGTCGAAGACGACCGGCACCGCGTCGGTGTCCGGAGGCGGCGACGGTCAGAACCCGCAGCCCCACACCCAGGACGACAACACCACCGACTACGAGTCGGACTGACCGATGGCCTCCACCGTCCTGGTCGTCACCGCGCTGGAAGACTTCACCGCGGACAAGGTCATCGCCGCGCTGAACGAGCGTGAGGTGCCCGCCGTACGCGTCGACCCCGCCGATATCGGAACCGCCCTGACTCTCGCGGCCCGCATCGGACAGGACAGCCCCACCTGGGGCGGACGGCTGCGCACAGCGAGCCGGGAGGTGGAGCTGGGGGAGGTGGCGGCGGTCTACTACCGCCGCCCCACCCCCTACGCCGCCCGGTATCAGCATCTGCCCCCGCAGCAGCGGGACTTCGCCGCCGCCGAGGCCAGGCACGGGCTCGGCGGCATCCTGAACAACCTGCACGGCGCGACGTACGTCAACCACCCCGCCGCGGTCACCCGGCCGACTTCAAGCCTGCCCAGCTCCAACGCTTCACCGAACTCGGGCTTCGGATTCCGCCGACCCTGGTCACCAACGGCGCCGAGGCGGCCCGCAAGTTCGCCGCCGAGCACGGCCCCATCATCTACAAGGCGTTCCGCGGCCTGCCCCGGGCGATGACGGTCACACCGGGGCGATCTGGGCCCAACGCGTCGACCCCGGCACCTTCGACGACACCCTCTCCGTGACCGCGCACCTGTTCCAGGCCGAGATCCCCAAGACCGGCGACGTGCGCGTCACCGTGGTCGGCGAGAAGGTGTTCGCCCAGCAGGTCGCTGCCCCGGACGGCGCGCTGGACTGGCGCCGCGGCAACTGGGACGACCTGATCCACGCCCCCATCGCCGTCCCGGCCCCCATCTAGGGCCTGTGTGATGTCGTGATCATTCGGCGGTCTTCAGCAGGTCGTCGACCCAGATCATTGCGGCGCGGAGGTGAAGGCCGGCGAGGTAGCTGTCCGGGGTCTTGTCATAGCGGGTGGCGATGCCTCGCCAGGCCTTCAGCTTGTTGATCAGGCGTTCGACCGTGTTCCGCTCCTTGTAGAGGTCGGTGTCGTGGCTCACGGGTCGGCCGCCCCGTGCGCCCTTCTTCTTACGGTTGGCGGCCTGGTCCCGCTTTTCCGGGATGACTGCCTTGATACCGCGTCTGCGCAGGTAGGAGCGGTTGCCGCAGGACGAGTAGGCCTTATCCGCGGCAACCGCGCCGGGCGTCGTGCGGGGACGGCCGACAGGCAGGCGGACTCTCACCCTCGCGAGCACGGGGATGAACTGCGGGCTGTCCCCGGCCTGCCCGGCGGTCAGGACCAATGCGAGCGGACGGCACCTGCGGTCCGCGGCGAGATGAATCTTGCTGGTGAGGCCACCCCGGGACCGGCCGAGCAGGGCTTCCCTCAGGCGGAGCTTCCGTCTGCGTCGGATGCGCCGGCGCTCGGCGTGTCCGTTCTGTTCCTCCGGGCCGCCCCTTTTTGCCGGGCCGCTTCCTGCTCCTGCACGGCTTCCTCCAAGGCCTCCATGAGGTGCTTGCTGACGCGCATTCCTGCGGCGTCGTGGTGGGCACGGACCGTTGTGGAGTCCACGCTGACCAGCGACAAGTCCGTTTTTCCCGCGCGGGCACCCTCGGTGATCAGGCCTTCCAGCAGGGCGGTGAAGACACCGGCGTCCCGCCAGACCCGAAAGCGTCCGTAGACGGTGGCCCAGGCACCGAACTCGGCAGGCATCTCCCGCCACTGACCACTGGACCGGAACCGCCAGATCACACCCTCGAACTGCTCCCGCAACCGCTCCGGGTACGGGCCGTACCTACCGATCGGCAGGTACGGCTCGATGAACTTCCACTGAGCATTGGTGAGTTGCCTGCGCGTCACGGCCACAGTCATACCGGGTTCCACCCCACGAAGAGGGTAGAACCCAGGAACTGATCACGACATCACACAGGCCCTAGGGCGGCCATGCAGGCGCCTCTCCTGACGCCGGGGTCGACGACCTCCCTGCGGAAGTTGTGTGGAGTAGCGTGCGACCGGTGACGGACGTGACGCTCCACGACAAGGTCCTCCTCGACGCCCTCCCGGCCTTGACCGCTGCCTTCGGTATCGGAGAGGTTCTCGAACACCGGTTTCTCGCCGAAGGGTCGATGAATCGCAACTGGCGCATCGACACAGGTCAGAGAAGCTATGCCGTCAGGCAGATCACCGACGTGCCGGTGGCCAAGGTGCGCCGCAATCTCGGGGTGCTGCCTCACCTGGCCGCCGACGGCCTGCCCGTCCCCGTCGCGCTCACTACGACGGACGGTGCGACCGTGGTGGAGATCGACGGACACAGCTACTGCCTGCTGCCGTGGGTGGACGGCACACACATCCAGGGAACCGGCCTCACGCTCGCCCAGGCCCGTGACCTCGGTGCTCTGCTGGCACGGCTCCATCAGAGCCTGGAGCGCCATGCGCCGTCCGAGGTGCCCGAGCAGGACCGGATCGTGAAGGTCACCGGTGCCGATGTGGCCAGGGAGCGGGCCGACCGGCTCCTAGGGTTGATCCCTGACGAGGGCGGTGATGCGTTCGACCGGGCCGCGGCTGAAGCGTTGGTGGAGCGCAAGGCGGTGCTTGCCGCGCACACCGACCAGCAGCCGTCGGTGCGGATGGCTGCTGGGCGCCACGGCTGGACGCACGGCGATTTCCAGTACCGCAATCTCCTGCGTTCCGGTGACGAGGTGACCGCCATCCTCGACTGGGACCGGCTCGCGGTCCGTCCTTATGCCGAGGAGGTCGCACGGACGGCGCAGGTGCAGTTCGGGGTGGACGGCCGGTTCGACCTCGACCGCGTCGCTGCTTTCGTCGCCGGCTACCGGTCGTACATCCCTCTGGTGGAGGGCGAGCTGGCCGACGGTGTCGAGCGGCTGTGGTGGAAGCGGATGACCGACTTCTGGCAGTTGGAGTTCCACTACGACCGGGGCGACACCAGCTGTGACGACCTGTTCCTCGCCGATGAGGAGCTGTTGCGCTGGTGGACCGGTCACCGGGCAGAGGTGCAGACGGCGTTCCGGGCGGCGTAGGACAGCCTCACAGCAGGAGGCCGGTGGCGGCGGGTTCGGGCAGGCACGGGCGGACCATTGGCAGGGCTCTTTCCCGGGCTCTGCCACCCAGGGCCGCCCAGTCGCAGGTTTCGATGGCCTTGGCCCAGGCGTCGGCGTCATCGTGGGGCAGCACCAGTCCGCCGCCGTCGACGGCTTCGGGGATGCCGCCCCGGTCGGAGCCGAGGGTGGCCAGCCCGTGGAGTCCGGCCTCGGTGATCACACGGGGGAAGGCGTCCTCGACCAGCGAGGGCGCCAGAAGGAGGTGGTGCGTCGCGTACAGGCTTCCCATGTCGTAGGTGCGCGGTACGTAGGTGACGTTCGGGTACTGGCTGAATTCGTCGGCGGTCACGACGCGGCCTCCAGTCGGTAGAACCGCTCCGCGTACCGGGCTGCGTCGGGCGTGGCATCCAGGAGATCGGCGGCGACGGTCCAGGCGTGCCGCAGGGGCCTGTACATCTTGCGGGCCGGGTGCACCAGTCGTGATCCAGGCCGAGTTGAAGGCTCTGGCCCATGCGCCGGAGGCAGGTGCCGCGCCGCACCAAAGGCGCTTGGGGCCACGCGACCTGGGCCGATGGTCCGAAGCGCCGCCCGAAGCGTTTCCTTACGCCCACTGCTCGGACAGTGGAGTGAGTGATCCTGTCAATGAGCCAGGGCCAGCCGTCTGTCAACGCCTGGCCGAGGAAAAGAACGTCTGGCTGTGCACCGTACGTCCGGACGGCTCCGCCCACGTCACGCCCGTCTGGTTCGTCCACCAAAGCTCCCAGTGGTGGATCGGTTCAGATCACAGCTCCGTCAAGGTCAGAAACATCCACAAGGAGCCGCGTGTGTCCCTTGCTTTGGAGGACGGCCGGTTCCGGCGGCAAGAACAGCCCGGGCCAAGCCGGAGCACGAGACCCGCGCGGCCATCACTCGCAGCATGGACAAGAGACCGTCACCATCGCCCACGAGCACATCGACGTCGAGTAGCGCGCACCATCACGCCGCGAACCCCACATTCGTCACGTACTCGTACTGCCCCCACTGCGACCCCAGGTCCTCGATGACGTCCGTCCACGCCCCATCCAGCGCCGCCTCGTCCGCCGCCGCCCACGCCTCGACGATGCGGTCCCAGCGGCGTACGTTCAGGGCGCGGTACTCCACCACCCGCTGGCGCGGGCGCGGGACCTGGGACTGGTTGAGGGGGTGGAGCTCCACCCGCGTGCCGCCCGCCGAGTTGAGGCGGCGCAGCAGATGGCGGGCCACGTTGTGGCGGCGGACCGTCCAGTACGCCGCGTCGATCCGGTCCAGGTTCGCCCGCGACGGGTTACGCCTGCCCTCCAGCCACGCCTTCACCGTACGGTCGGTGACCGTGAGCCCCGCCTCCCGCGCCGCCGCCCACGCGTGCGGCGTACGCGTCAGGTAGTGCAGCCGCGCCATCAGGCCTCGCTTGACGGTGACCGGCGTCGCGATGCCGCCCGCCAGCCCGTCCAGGACCCGGGACACGGCCTCGCTGCCCTTGATGCCGCGCGCCCCGTACTTGCCGAACTCATGGCTCTGCTCCGGCACTTCAGCCCTCCTCGCCCTCAGAAACCTCAGAAACCTCGGCAACCTCGGCAACCTCGGCAACCTCGGCAACAGCGCCAGCGGTATACGTGTCCTTGACCTTGACCTCCGTCACGCCCCGGCCCTCCGCGAACACCCCGCGCCAGTCGCCGATCACATGGAGCTCGTCGGTGCCCATCGCCCGTACGACCGCCAGGCCCTCGTCGTGTGCCTTGTACGCCTTCATCCAGAGGTTGGCGAACGCCTGGGAGCGGATGATGTGCATCCAGTCCGGACGGTACAGCTCGCGGTTGTAGTTCGACTCCCCCATCGTGGAGACGAACTTGGAGTACATCGCCTTCACGTACTCCAGCGTCACCTCGTCCCCGTCCGCGATCGCCGCGTCACGGGCGTCCTTCAGTGCGATACGGAACTTCTCCAGGAGGTTCTCCGTCGCCCCGGACGTGAACGACTCGTGGATCTCGGGCGGCTCGCACAGCCCGTACTTCGGTCCCGACAAACGTTGCAGCAGGCGCAGGGTCGGCTCGGTCACCCACAGCGGGCCGGGCTCGTCGCGGTTGCCGATCGGGTTCGGCAGTACATCCTCGTGCTCCCACGCGGGCGGCGTGATCAGGTGTACGCCCGCCCGGCGCCGGTCGTGCGCGAACCCGGTGGAGTGCTCCAACTGCCCGAGCGGGAGGTGGGTCTTCAGGGCCGACAGGTACGCGCCGTTGATATCGAGCGCCGTCACCTCGTGCTCACCCGGCGGCAGCTCGCGCCGCGTCCACTTGGGGCGCGCCTCCCAGATCTGGTCGGCGCCCTTGGCCGTCTGCTTGCGCAGCACGTCCGGGATCCAGGGGTGGGCGATGATGTCGTAACGCGCGCCCTTGCGCGACTCGTCCAGCAGCCGCATCGCATCCGGGATCGCCCGCTTGACCAGCGCGGCGGTGGCCGCCTCGATGTCACCGTGATGCTCTGCGAGGGCCCCGCGCACAGCCTGGGTGACGAGGTCGGAGGGCTCGGGGCGGGGGGGCTGGAAGGCCCGGCGGGTGGGGGGTTTGGGGGACTCGGTCGGAGCGGTGGCGGACTTGGCGGGCCTCGATGACTCGGTCGGAGCAGTGGCGGACTTGGCGGCCCTCGATGACGCCGTACGGGCCGGAGCCGCCGGGACCGGGGCCTCTGGGACCGGGGCCTCTGGGACCGGGGCCTCTGGGACCGAAGCCGCCGGGCCCGAAGCCGCCGGGACCGAAGCCGCCTGGCCCGAAGCCGCCTGGCCCGTCTCCTCGCACTCCGCCGGATCCAGATGCTGCGCGAACCCCGCCACCCGCTGCCGGGCCGGACGTCCGCACAGCACGCACGGCTCGGGCGCGCCGAGCAACTCGACGTCGTCCCCGACCTCATCCACCACCGCGGACTCAGGTTCAGGTACAGAGTCAGGTTCAGGTACAAACTCCGGCTCCGGCTCCGGCGCCGGTTCCGGCTCCGGTTCCGGCTCCGCTTCGGGCTCCGCCTCCGGCTCGAACTCCTCCAGCCGCTCCCGCAACCCCTCCAGCAGATACGCGTACCGCGTACGCAGCTCGCCGGACGGGTCGCGGCCCGTCTCCCAGCCGGTGACCGTCGACGGGCTCACCCCGAGCGCGCGGGCGACCTGCGCCTTCGAGAGGCGGGCGGCCTCGCGCAGCCGCAGACGCTGCTCGGGCGCCGGGAGCGCGGCCTCGGGCCCGACCGAGGCGAGCAGCGAGTCGATCGCGTCGAAGTCGCTCACCGCCCCGCCACCCCGTCCTTCCCGTTCCCGCTTCCGCTTCCGCTTCCGCTCCCGTTCCCGCTCCCGCTCGCGCTGACCTTCACCTTCATCTTCATCTTCACTTCGAGCAGCGCCTCGCACGCCCGGGTCGGACCGGCCAGCAGGTCCAGGGGGCCGATCCCGTAATGCGCGGCCAGCACGTCGCAGTCGCGCAGGCTCCACGCGGTGGTGCCCGCCTGACGCCGCGACACCTGGGTCTGCGTCAGGCCCAGCACCACGGCCAGCTCCCGCTGCGACTCACTCGTCGCCTGCATCAGCGCCGCCACGGTCAAGCGCAGCGACTCCTCCAACCCCAGTCCCATACGCCCCACCCTACCAAGGGTCGATGCGATTTCCGCATGAAATGGCGGCAGGTCGCATAGGGGCCAACCGGGACTAACCCAGTCGTTCGGCGAGGAAGTCCTCCCAAGTGCGCTCGCCCAGCATGACGGTGCCGTCCAAGGAGAGGTTCTCGCCCGCCCGGTACGCGCGCCCCGCCTTGCCCGGCATCGGCACCGGGACCAACAGGCGGCGCGTGCCGCGGGCCTGGAGGTACGTACGGATCAGGTCCCCCATCCCGTACACCTTCGGCCCCGCCAGGTCGGGCGCCTGCCCGGACGGCTCGCCCAGGACCAGCTCGACCAGCCGGTCCGCCACGTCGCGCGAGTCGACCGGCTGGAAGCACAAGCCCGCCGGAACGGGCACGACCGGCAGCTTGGCCATCTTCTGGGCCATCAGCAGGATCAGGTCGTAGAACTGGGCCGCGCGCAGCCCCGACCACGGAATGCCGGACGCCCTCACCGCCTGCTCGGACGCCAGCTTCGTCCCGAACCAGCCCAGCGGGACGCGGTCCGCGCCGATTACGGAGATGTAGACGAGGTGGCGCACCCCGGCGTCGGAGGAGGCCCGTACGAGGTTGCGGGTGGCCTCGTCGTCGCCCTTGGGGCCGCCCGCCAGGTGCAGGACGACGTCGGCACCGTCGACCGCGATCCCGAGCCCCTCGGGCCGCAGCAGGTCGGCGGCGACGTACTCGACCCCGCCGACGTCCTCGCGACCGTGGCGGCTGAGCACGCGTACGTGGTGGCCCGCGCCCAGCAGGAGCGGGACGACGTGGCCGCCGAGCGTACCCGTGCCACCGGTGACCAGGATCGTTGACGCCATCGCTGCTGCTCCTCACCTCGTTTCGTAGAAGATGAGCAGGTTCCCGATGTTCTACTTCGGTGACACACCGCGCGTGAGGAATGTGACCGGAGGAATGGGGCCGATGGACGAGCACATAACGCAGACGCAGACGCAGACGCAGATGCAGACGCAGACGCAGACACCGGCGCAGACACAGACACTGACCGACCGTTTCGAGGAGGACAGGACCCATCTGCGGTCGGTGGCCTACCGGATGCTCGGCTCGCTCAGCGAGGCCGAGGACGCCCTGCAGGACGCCTGGCTGCGCGCGAGCCGCGCCGGCATCAGCGACGTCGAGAACCTCGGCGGGTGGCTGACGACGGTCGTGGCGCGGGTGTGCCTGAACATGCTCCGCACCCGCCGCACCCGCGGCGAGGACCCGCTGGACGAGGTGACCCCCGACGCCGAAACGGGCCCCGACCAGGAGGAGGGGCGGCCCGACCCCGAGCAGGAAGCGGTCATGGCCGACTCGGTCGGGCACGCGCTGCTCGTCGTACTCGACACGCTCTCCCCGGCGGAACGGCTCGCGTTCGTACTGCACGACATGTTCGCCGTACCGTTCGACCAGATCGCCCCGATGATCGAGCGGACCCCGGCCACCGCCCGCCAGATGGCCAGCCGGGCCCGCCGCCGGGTCAAGGGCGGCACCACCGCGCCCGACCCCGACCTGTCCCGCCGCCGCCAGGTCGCCGAGGCCTTCCTGGCCGCCACGCGCGAGGGGAACTTCGAAGCCCTGGTCACCCTCCTCCACCCCGACGTGGTCCTGCGCGCCGACAAGGCGGTCGTCCCCTCCCCCGAGCCCATCTTCCTCGGCGGCGCGGTCACCGTCGCCCAGGCCGCGATGGCCGCGATCGGCCGCGCCCGCTTCACCGGCGTGGCCCTGATCAACGGAACCGCCGGCCTCACCATGGCCCCGTACGGCCGCCTGCGCGTGGCACTCCGCTTCACCTTCGCCGACGACACGATCACCGAGATCGACGTCATCGCGGAACCGGCCCGCCTGAGCGAACTGGAGATCGCGGTCGCGGACGCCTGACGGCGGACCACCACAGGTCGGCCCGGCTCGGCCCGGCCCGGCTCGGCCCGGCGAACCCGGGCCGGGCCGACCTGCGCCAACCCACCGACTACGCTCACCGATCATGCACTTTTCAGCCGACGCCATCCTCTTCGACAGCGACGAGACGCTCGTCTCCAGCATGCGCTCGGTGGTGCGGGCGTGGACCGGGTGGGCCGCGGCGTACGGCATGACCCTTGAGGACGTCGCCCGGGTCGAGGTGCACGGGCGGCCCGCCGCCGCGATCGTGGCCGAGCTGCTGCCCGCCGCGCAGGTCGCCGAGGCCGTGGCCCGGCTGGAGGACGCCGAGGTCGCGGACGCGGTCGGGGGTGGCGTCGTGGCCGTCCCGGGCGCGCCCGAACTCCTCGCCGCGCTCCCGCCGGACCGCTGGGCCGTGGTGACGTCCGGCACCCGGCGCGTGGCCGAGGCGCGTCTCGCCCACGTCGGCATCCACCCCGCGCACCTGGTCACCGTCGACGACATCACCCACCACAAGCCCCACCCCGAACCGTTCCTGCTGGCCGCCGAACGGCTGGGCGTCGCCCCGGCCCGCTGCGTGGTCGTCGAGGACGCCCCCGCCGGTCTGACCTCGGGCCGGGCCGCCGGTATGAAGACGGTCGCCCTCACCAGGACCCACCAGGCCCATGAACTCGACGCGGACGCGACCGTCGCGGACCTGACCGCCATATCCGTACGGGTCACGGCCACCGGCCTGGAGATCACCGTCGGCTGACCGCAAGACCGCCACACGCCCGGCGGATACGTGAAAGGCAGGGCCTTGCGCGCCCATCGCGCGGGCGTGCCTTCTTCGTGCCTATTGCGTTGTACGGGCATGAATGTATGTCGAGTTCTCAGCACTGCCTTGGCAGGGTCGGCGTTGGTGGCTGCAATGGCACCTTCTGCTCAGGCGTTTGACCTCGGCCGGACCATCGGCAGCGCCGCGCAGACGGCCTCCGTCGCCGGGCAGCGGGCGAAGCCCGTGGCCGAAGGGATTGCCGGGCCCAATCTGAACAAGCGGGTCAAGGCCGTCGGGGATGCCGTGAAGGCCGGTACTGACGCCGCCAAGGCCAGGCACAACCAGGTCAGTTGAGTTCGCGGGCAGTTTCAGGGGGAGCACCGTCTCCCCTTGCCCCATCTTTCCGCCCTCGGGGATCGCCCGGGGGCGGACTTCCATTTGTGCGACTTTAATGGCGGGTGGAACATTGTCCGTTGGTACGGGTAGTGCGAGTAGTACGGGTAGTTCAGGCGGTGCGGGTAGTTCAGGCGGTGCGGGTAGTTCAGGCGGTACGGATCACGTGAATCGCATGGACGGTGTCGAATTCGATCTCGCCGATCCACGGTTCTGGACACTGCCCCGCGAACGCCGCCTCGAAGCCTTCGCCCTGCTGCGGCAGTCGGACCGGCCCGCCTACTTCGTCGAGCGGGCCGGATCCGGGCGGCGGCGGCCCGAGCGCGGGTTCTACGCGCTGGTGCGGCACGCCGACGTCGTCGAGGCCAGCCGGCTGCCCGAGGTGTTCGCCAGCGCCCCGGGAGCCACCGCGCCCGAGCCGCCGCGCTGGGTGCGGGGGGTGTTCGGGGACTCCATGGTCAACCTGGACGGGCCGCGCCACGCCCAGCTGCGGCGCGTCGTCTCGCGCGCCTTCACCCCCCGCGTCCTCGCCGACGCCGAGAGCGGGATCCGGGACCTCGCCGCCCGTATCGTCGACGACCTCGTGGCCACCGGGGCCGACGAATTCGTCTCCGCCGCGGCCTCGCGCATGGCCTTCGAGGTCATCTGCGACATGCTCGGCGTGCCCGAGCCGGGCCGGGTGGAGATCGCCCGCCAGGTCGACCGGGCCTCCGAGAACGCCGGGGTCGCCCGTACGCTGCGGGCCCGCATCCGGGTGCCCGGGCGCGGGCTGCGCGCGCTGGGCCGGATGCAGCTCACCGTCGCCGCGCTCGGGCGCGAGCGGCGCCGGCGGCCCACCGGGGACCTCATCTCCGCCCTGGTCAGCGCCGACGTCGACGGGCAGGCCCTCAGCACCCGCCAGCTGGGCTCCTTCTTCTCGCTGCTCATGGTCGCCGGCGTCGAGACCACCCGTAACGCCATCGCGCACGCGCTCGCCCTGCTCACCGACCACCCCGAGCAGCGCGAACTGCTCACCTCCGACTTCGAGCGGTACGCCGACGGCGCCGTGGACGAGATCGTCCGCGTCTCCACACCCATCATTCAATTCCGGCGGCATGTGATCCGTCCTCACACTCTGGGCGGGCAGGCCTTTGTGCCCGGGGACCGGGTCATGCTGCTGTACGCCTCCGCCAACCGCGACGAGGCCGTGTTCGACCGCCCGGACGTCTTCGACATCACCCGGCGGCCCAATCCCCATCTGGGGTACGGGGGCGGCGGGCCCCATTACTGCCTGGGCGCCCATCTCGCCCGCGTCGAGATCAAAGCCCTGTTGCGCGAACTGCTGAGCCGCCCGCTCGCCCTGCGCGCCGTGGGCGTGCCGGAGCTGGGGCATTCCAATTTCGACAACCGCGTACGCGCGCAGCGGTGTGCGTTTGCCTCGAAGTGAGACCAGGTGAGGCCGCGCCCATAAACCCCTGGACCCGTGGACCTGTGGACCCGTAGGCCCGTAGGCCCGTAGGCCCGTAGGCCCGAACAGATCATCCGATTTGCGCTAGACGGGTTGCCGCGCACACCCTCCCGTACGGACACGCCCACGGATACGGCCCTTCCCGCGATGCTCGGAGTATTCCTATGACCATCTGGTCTTTCTCCCCGCATTCCCGTCGAAGGGTTTGTTCGGCATGCACAACATCTCTGGTTCTGTCGCACGGGCCGCCCTGGTGGCAGGCCTCGTCACCACGCTGGGTACGGCGTACAGCGCGGCCGCGGCCAGTGGCGATCCCGTCGGGGACCGTTCCTCCACGCCACCGGGCACGACATCGGCACCGTTCGCCGTCCAGGCCGATCCCCAGGCCGATCGTCAAGCCGCTCCCCAGGCCGATCGTCAAGCCGCTCCGCAAGCCGCTCCCCAGGCCGATCGCCAAGCCGATCGTCAAGCCGACCCCCAGGCCGCTCCTCCAGCCGACCCCCAGGCCGAGCCTCAAGCCGATCGTCAAGCCGCTCCCCAAGCCGAGCCTCAAGCCGACCCCCAGGCCGCTCCCCAGGCCGAGCCTCAAGCCGACCCCCAGGCCGCTCCCCAGGCCGAGCCTCAAGCCGACCCCCAGGCCGACACCCAGGCCGCTCCTCAAGCCGATCCCCAGGCCGACCCCCAAACCGACACCCAGGCCGCTCCTCAAGCCGCTCCTCAAGCCGACCCCCAGGCCGACACCCAAACCGACACCCAGGCCGCTCCTCAAGCCGACCCTCAGGCCGACACCCAAGCCGACTCCCAGGCCGGCAGCGGCGCTGACTCCGCATCAGGCCCGCGCGACGACCACGACGGTTACGGCCGCGACGACCACGACGGCCGCGACGCTTACGGCCGCGACGACCACGACAGCCACGACGCTTACGGCCGCGACGACCACGACAGCCACGACGCTTACGGCCGCGACGACCACGACAGCCACGACGCTTACGGCCGCGACGACCACGACAGCCGCGACCCTTACGGCCGCGACGACCACGACAGCCGCGACCACGACCGCCCCGGCTACGGGCACGAGTACGGGCACGACAACGGCACCGGTGGCGACTACGGCCATGAGCACGACGGCGACACCCCCCGCCCGCACCCCTCCCACCCCAAGCCGTCACCCACGCCGACCAAGCACCCCCACCCCACTCCCACTCCCACCGACAGCGAGCCGACCCACCCGGGGACTCCCACCCACACCACCCCGCCCGGCCACACCACCCCTCCGGGTGACAACGAGCCGCCGCACCAGGGCAGCACGCCACCGCAGCTGGCGGAAACCGGCAGCGACAGCCTGCCGCTCTTCCTCGGCGCGGTCGGCGGGACGCTGCTGATCACCGGTGGAGGCGTACTGGCGCTGAGCCGGCGCGTGGCCCGTCACCAGCAGACGCAGTAAACCTCCGTTACTTCTGCACGCCGGGCGCGTTTAGCCATGGCAACTGCGGCTTCGCGGTGGCCGTCGGGGGCCCTGAAGCGTTGGAACAAACAGGGAGAACTTGATGTCTCGTATCGCGAGACCGTCGCCGTCCTCGCCGGAACGGGTGCGGTGGCGCTGAGCGGTACCGGCATGGCCACGGCCGACGCTGGGGCGCGCGGTGAAGCGTCGCACTCCCCGGGTGTGCTGTCCGGCAACCTCATCCAGGTCCCGGTCCAGGTCCCGGTCCACGTGCCGGTCAACGTGTGCGGCAACACCATCAACGTGGTCGGCCTGCTGAACCCGGTGTTCGGCAACCACTGCGAGAACGAGAGCGGCCACCACGGAGGCTACGAGCACGGAGGCTACGGGCACGGGGGCTACGAGCACGGGGGCTACGAGCACTGAGCTCGTCCCTCGACGGCGGTTCACTCACGTACGGCCCCCGGGTCTTCCCGGGGGCCGTACGTGAGTGCGCCGAGCGGTCAGTCCGCGTACTTGTAGATCTTGCGGTGGTCCAGGAGCTCCGCCGGGGTGGTGTTCCACGGGGGCATCCGCTCCTTTAGGGCGGCGACGCGGCCGTGCTGGGGGTCGTCGGAGCCGGGTGGCCGGTCGGGCCGGTAGCCCGACTTGGGGTGGCGGGTCTGCCAGCGGGACCAGATGAGGTCGACGAAGGCGTGGTGGAGCCAGAAGACCGGGTCGTTGACGGCGCCGCCGCCGATCATGGTGCCGCCGATCCAGCGGTGGACGCGGTTGTGGGTGCGCAGCTTGTCGGTGCCCGCGCCGTCCGTCCAGCCCTCCATCTTGTTGCGGAAGCCGGTCGGGCTCAGGGAGTTCCAGGGCACGACGTCGTAGACGGAGTCGGCGAGCGCGCGGTCGAGGTCGTCGCGCGGCGGCAGGTCGAGGTGGTTGCCGCGGCCGAGGGCGTTGCCGAGGGCGTTGCCGAGGTCGCGGGTGAGGAAGGGGTCCTCGGTCACGGAGGTCTCGATCTTCCAGTGGCCGTGCCGGTAGGCGAAGGGCCCGGTCATCACCTGGAGGTCCTCGCTGCGCCCGCTGCCGCCCATGAAGTCCTCGGCCCACAGCGACGACGAAGGCGAGGTGTCCCGGGTCCAGTCCCAGTACGGGACGGTGACGCGGGGGTTGACCGCCCGCAGCTCGCGTTCGAAGTCGAGCAGGAAGCGGCGGTGCCAGGGCAGGAAGGAGGGCGCCATGTGGGCGACGCGCAGCCCCTGGTCCCCGTCGCCGACGAAGTACTCGATGTGGGTGCGGACGAACCGGTCGTACTTGCCCCGGCGCTTGAGCTCCAGGACGGCGTTGACGAAGGCCTGCTTCTCGGCCTTCGTGAGGTTCTTCTGGTTCTTGCGGATGTACACCATGCGGGTTGTCTCACCTGGCCTGTCGGGTGCGGGGCGTCACATGCCGTGGACCGGGGTGGCGGCCAGACGCGCGGGGCCCAGCACATCGACCGCCGCGCGGACGGCCTCCAGCGGCGTCGCGTACGAGGTGTAGTGGTCCATCGAGCTGATGTACGTGCCGTCGGCGCGGCGCATCAGGTGCAGATGGCGCCCGTCGATGAGCGCCTCGAACCCCGCGCCGGCCGCGCTGTTGCCACCCGGACCCGGGCGCGGGATCGCCGCGAGGGTGCCCGGCGGGCAGTCGGGGACCCGGCCCATCGCCGCTGCCGCCGCCTGCGCGTGCATGTCGGCGAGGACCGTGCGGCCCTGGATGCGGCGGCCCCGGTAGTTCTCGTCGAACGCGGTGGGCAGGCCGGCGCGGACGGCGGACGCCTCGCCCCCGGTGTCGCGCCGGCGCTCGGCCGGGTCGGCCTCGGCGCCGGGGGCGGGGGCGGCGTTGATACGGGCGAGGGTGCCGCCGGTGAAGCTGACGACCGTCAGGGTGAACAGGCCACGCAGCACTCCGCGCCGGGTGGAGGCGGGGGCCGTCCACCGGGGGCGGCCGGGCCACAGTGCGCCGGGGCGCGGCAGGCGAAGGCGCTTGAGGCCGGGGCGCCGCCGCGGCAACGGGTCTTCGGTGATCACACGGGTCTCCGTTCTGTCCCGGGGCTGATCACTTACAGCCCGGGGCTGATCATGCACAAGGGGGCATTCGGGACAACGAGACCGCCCCGAAACCGTTCCGGCCGTGATTGATCACTCGGTGTCGGGCCGGCGGTGGCCGTGACCTTCCCAGCGGCCGGTCGTTGGTGCGGGTAGGGCAGAGGAGAATGAACGCCTGCCGGGGTCCCGGAGGCCTACGCGCTTCCGGGGCCTTGGTTTGCCCCCGCCCTTTGCGCCCCCCGATCCTTGCGCTTCTCGCCTCTTCGCGCGGTCGGCTTCTGACGGGTCGACAGCCCGCACCACTCGCATGCAGTAGTTGCGCTCTCGCTCAGCGCGACAAGTGGGATTTGTCAGATTAGCGTCCTTGATGTCCGCGTTCACCACATCAGGAGATATTGAGAATGACGCTTCGTCAGATAGCTGTAGCCGCCGCCCTGTCCGCCGTGGCGATCCTTCCGGTCGCCGGCGCCGCCCAGGCAGCGCCCCAGACGGCCCGTACCCCGGCATCGGCGGCACTTTCGTGCGGGTACGGCGAGAAATGCAAGGACAAGGACAAGGACCACCGGGAACACGGCCGCTACGACAACAACGGTCGTCACGACAACCATGGTGGCTGCGGCCACGACGGTCGTGACAACCACGAGGGCCGTGACAACCACGACGGTCGTGACAACCACGAGGACCGCCACGACCACCGCGGCGGAGGCCTTCCCGGCCTGCTGTTCGGGGTGCTCTAGTTCCCACCTGGTCTGCACATGAGAACGGCGTGTGCCACGGACGACGAAGTCCGCGGCACACGCCGTTTCCGTACGCCCTGAGGCTCGGCGGGGGCTACTTGCGCAGGCGGCGGACCGGGAGGACGCAGTGGCCGCGCTGGTGAGCGTCTCCTCCTCGCCCACGAACGCCCGCAGCAGCTCCTCGGTGACCGGCCTGCCGGAACCGCCTCGGGCCAGGCGCGGGTGGCGAAGATGAAGTGCGCGGCATCCTCGGCCTGCGCGGCCGCCATCCACTCCGGGGGCGTGGCGCACTGGACCTTGAGCTGAGGCATCGTCAGAGACACCTGGCCGTCCTCCAGAAGGAGCGTCACCGGCGTCGTCGCCCCGTGGTCGGCGTCGTGGACGGTCCCGGCCGGCATGCCGATCTCGTCGAGCAGCTCCCGGACGGCCGCCTGGGCGCCCTCGGGGCCGCCTTCGCCGTACCCAGCGAGTACGCCATGAGGAAGGCCACGTCGCGGTCCTCTCCGGGGTGCGGGCCGCTCCAAGCGAGCAGGGCGAGGGTGCCCAACTGGGCGGTCCTGGAAGGGCGTACGTCACTGGAAGCTGCGGTCATACCGGAACTCTAGTGACATCGGGGAGAACCAGGACCAAAGGCCACTCGTTAGGGTGAATCGGATTACCGGCCCGCCCCGCCCCGGGCGTACGCGCCGCCTGTCGCGCCCGTCCCCTGCCCCGTCACGCTGTCCCCGGTCCGGACCCGCCACCCGGGCACCGGGACCTGGCGAATTTCCCGTCCCGGGATTTCCGAAACACGTCGGACCCCCGGCCCGGTACCACCGCAATCCCGATCCCCATACCCCCGTAAAGAAATTCTCCGCTATTTATCAGTGGCCGACCGGAAGGCCGCCGAGACGTCCCGCCGGGGCAATGCCATTGGTCTTGTTCAGACCGCCCGTGGCCTGCCCGACCGTGCGGAACAGGGAGTCGCTCTTGCTCGGGTCGAGGGCCTGCGTCTCGGCGATCGTCGGCGTGGGGTCGGCGAGCGCCCGGCTCGCCAGCGCCTCCAGCCCGCCGTTGAGGCTGGTGGGGGGCATGCCGGTGGCGCCGAAGCCACTCGCCGCGAACGCCGGGGTCGCGGCGGCCCCCACCACTGCCAGGGAACCGGCAACGATCGCGGCAACCTTCATCGGCTTCATCATCATTCCTTCCGGAGGCGACATTTCGTCGCGGTCTACGGTTCGCTGTATGCGCTATTCGAAGTGTCATGCGCTTCCTCTTGGCTAACGACCTCCCCGCCCGAGGGAAACCCGGCAGTCGGGAAATTGTTGCCGGACCACTCGTATGAAGTGGGCCGCGCCGATACTCGTACGAAACGAATCTTCCTATCAGCATCCAGGCAGCTGTATCCCGGCAGCCGTACAGCGCGAGGCGCCGGGGCCCCACCGGGCCGGCCCCGCGCCCCGGGGGGGGGGGTAAGGGGTGGTTG
>NZ_JBHWUR010000056.1:0-47750 GCF_042737755.1 Streptomyces sp. NPDC059994 | reverse complement strand
GCTACCTCGCCGGTCTCCACCTCCGCGCCGCAATGATCTGGGTCGACGACCTACTGAAGACCGCCGAATGATCACGACATCACACAGGCCCTAGTGCCGCATCAGGCAACGTTCGCCCTGTCGTGACGCGCCGTCCGGGTGCTGTACCGGGCAGCGTGTGGCTGTCAGGGTGTGTCGGTGGCAGAACGAGTACGCGTGCGTGAAATCGATGACGACGAGGGTCGGCGGCTGTTGCGGATCATCCGCAGGGGCACCGGTTCGGTGGTGACCTGGCGGCGGGCCCAGATGGTGCTGCTGTCCGCGCAGGGCATGCCGGTGGCGAAGATCGCCGAGGTGTCGTTCACCAGTGACGACCGGGTCCGCGATGTCATCCACAACTTCGACACCGACGGCTTCGACTCGCTCTACCCGAAATACAAGGGCGGTCGGCCCAAGACGTTCACACTGCCCGAGCGCCGCGAGATCAAGAAGATCGCCAAGTCCAAACCCACCGAGCACGACCTGCCCTTTTCCACCTGGAGTCTGACCAAGCTGGCCGATTTCCTGGTCGCCGAGGGGGTGGTCGACGACATCAGCCACGAGGGCCTGCGCATCCTGCTCCGCGAGGAAGGCGTCTCCTTTCAACGCCTGAAGACCTGGAAGACCTCCCGCGACCCGGACTACGCCGCCAAGAAGGCCCGCGTCGAACGCCTCTACGCGATCGCCGACGGCGAGGTCATACCGGAGGAGAGCGAACCCGAAGTCATCTTCTGCATGGACGAGTTCGGGCCCCTCAACCTGATGCCCCACCCCGGACGCCAGTGGGCCGAACGCGGCGGCAAGCACAAGGACCCCGACCGCGAACCGCGCCGCAGGCGGCGGGCGACCTACAACCGCTACGGCGGAGTGCGGCACCTGTTCGCCGCCCTGGACCTGGCCAAGGACAAGCTCTACGGCCACATCAAGCCGGTCAAGAAGCGCACCCAGTTCCTGGAGTTCTGCCGCTACCTGCGCAGTCTCTATCCGTCCGAGGTCCGCATCGCGATCGTGTGCGACAACTTCTCCCCGCACCTGACCACGAAGAGATGCCAGCGGGTCGGCACCTGGGCGGCGGCGAACAACGTCGAGATCGCCTACACCCCGACCAACAGCTCCTGGCTCAACCGTATCGAGGCCCAGTTCACCGCCCTGCGCTACTTCACCCTCGACGGCACCGACCACGCCGACCACAAGCAACAGGGCAGCATGATCCGCCGCTACATCATCTGGCGAAACCGCCACGCCGACGACAAGCACCTACGCACCGTCGTCGACAGGGCGAAGGTTGCCTGATGCGGCACTAGGCTGGGGTCGGAAAACGGTGTTGAGGTCCGCGCACGCCGCCCGCTGACAGGACACGATCGTCGGAATGCCACCGCGTCCGAGCAAGCTCGATCCATACAAGACATACCTGCAACGCCGCTGGTCAGAAGGGTGCACGAACACCCTGGCCCTGCATCGCGAGATCACCGATAGGGGCTACCCCGACGGATACGCCTCCGGCCGCGACTACCTCGTGGCCTTTCGCCCCACGGCTGGCACCCCGGCGCCCGCGCCGCCAAGTGCCCGCCGGGTCACCGCCTGGCTCACCCGCCATCCCGGCACGCTCAGCGAAGAGGAGCATCAACACCTCAAGATGATCCTGGCCCGATGCCCCGAACTGGAAGCCGCCCACCAGCACATCCGCGACGTCGGAGAGATCCTTACCTGCCGCCTCGGCGCCCAACTCCCCAGCTGGATCGACGCCGTCGTCCGGGATGACCTGCCCGGATTGACCGGCTTCGCCCGCAGCATGAACAGCGACTTCGGTGCCGTCACCGCCGGCCTCAACCTGTCCTGGAGCTCCGGCGGCACCGAGGGTGCTGTGAACCGCATCAAAAAGATCAAGAGGCAGCGAGAGTCACCTGCCCGTCCGTCTGCTGACCCCACCACCCAAGGCCCAGAAGTCCCCAGGCACAGCCGAGGAGCAGCGTGATTCGACACAGGCCGAAGAATCGGTCAGCGCGCAGTGAGCTCGCGGGAGTGCCCGCCTTGTTCGTCCCCCACCAGCAAGGCGGCCAGCCCCAACCCCGCCAGACCAGCCAGAACGAAAGCCCGACGTCGCCCCGACCTCCCCATCCAGTCATGGTGACAGCCCGGCGCACCGCAGGGGGAGCCGATGACTGAAACTCGCGACGGCGGCGGTCAGCCACCGCTGCGCGGCCGGGGCCCTGGGCCCGGCAAGGGGGCCCCGGCCGAGGCCCTGGCGTACCCTCGGCCGCTGACCTTGACCACCCCGCGCAGTTGCCGCACAGCTGCGACGCCGACGGCAGTCCGGCGCCCCGGGCGGCGTTGCCGACGCCCCGGACGCGGTCGACGTGCACATCGGTGATGCCGAGCGTCGCGAGATCCGCGCGGACCTGCTCGACGCGCCACGGCCAACCGTGCAGAGGGCGTCAAACCGGCTTCGATGCCTCGACGAGGGCGCGGCAGGCGTCACGGTCTTCAGGGAGCCCGGCTCCCCGGAACCATGGCTCGGCGCTGACAGCACGCCAGAGTTCCTCCCGGTCGAGGACGGCCGACAGGTAGGTGCGTTGAGCGGGTGAGAGCGGGGTTCCAACAGGGTGGGGGCGTGGGAACGCCGCAGTGAGGAACACGCCCAGGTCCCTGTCGAGCGTGAAGTGGCCGGCGAGGGGAAGTACGGCGATGGCAGCGGGCAGCAGTGCTTCGAAGTCGTCGACGCGCGCGGCCGCGGCCTCGATCAGATCGAACCGCAACCACCCGTCCTGGCCGGGGAGATGTCCCTCGAACCAGCGGTCGGCCTCTCGCGGTGCGAGAAGTGCGTCGAGGATCGCTTCGGTCGCGCACGGCTCGTCGGCCAGCGCCGGTGCCAGGGCGGCGCAGGCCCGGACTCCAGGATGCGCATCGTGCAACAGCCTGCGGTCGGGTCCCGAGAATGCCCAGAAGCCGCGCCGCCACCGCCCGCGATCTGGGGTCCGAAGAATCGGCGGCCACTGCTTCGAGGCGGCGGGCAATCGCCGGCCGATACCCGGCGAGATCCCGGTGGCAAGTCCAGCGGACGGCCGCCTCCAAGGCTTTGACTCTGATGCGGCCGTCGGGGTCGTCGAAGACGGGAGTGAGCGCATCGAGTATCTCGGGTGCGACTGCTCGGCAGGCCAGCAGGTCCCGTGCGCTCTTGGCCTGCCGGAACTCACGGTCCCGGGCAGCAGCGGACGTCGCCCGCATCGGTGCCGTGTCATCTGTGTCATCGAGCATGCACGATTCGGCGACTCGAGCGAGGAAGTCGACCAGGTCCAGGCGCAGTGGTCGGGGTGTGGCGTTCCAGGGCAGTGCCTCTTCCACCGGCTCCATGGTCCAAGGGTCCTGGAGCATCGCAGCGACAACGCGGGCTACGGGGCCGGTGGCCGAGTAGACGCTGCCTTGGTGCAGAATCGCGCAGTCCAGGTAGGCGACCGCTGCGGAGCGGGCCTCGCCGTCGGCGCCGAGCAGAGCCAAGAGCTGACTTGAGGCGTCTGCGGCCGGTCCGTAGGCATGCTCCAGGTCCGCCCAGTCGGTCTGCGTCAGCAACCTGTTCACTGGTTCCATCAGGAGATCGTGGCAGTTGTTCCCGTTGGGGGCGGCGCCATGGGCCAGAACTGGCCGCAGGTCCGGAGGCAGACGGTTCACGATGAACAACCGTACGTCGGTGCTCAGATGCTCGGTCCGTCCACGATGAGCACGGCGTCCTTGGCAAACCGCTGGCGGGGCCGGATCGCGAGCATCGGCCCGAGGTGGTCGAAGAACCCCTCCGCTGCCGACTTCGAGACCCCGAACAGCGGCGCGAGCTGCCGCATGGCCACGTTCGTGCGCCAGTACGCCGCGACCAGCAGGGCCCGGTCCTGCGGGGGAAGGCTCCACGGCCGACCCTTGCGTACCGAATCCGCGCCCTGGCGCCGCAGAACCGTCACCAGCTTCCCGAAGGTGCGCAGGCTCAGCCCGGAGTACGGGTCTCTCCAGGACGGCTCCGACGCCGTGATCACACCAGTCACGACCGTCCCACACCTGTGGACCTCGGAAAACCGCGAATCAGCCGCAGCGGCTCTCCCGTGGCTCCACAGAACCCACCTGTTCCATGCGCCGGATCTCCCGCTCTGCCGCTTCCAGATGCCCGAGATCGAGGGCCATCGCGGCACGCCCGGCGACGTAGAAGACGTCCTGGCGAATCCGACAATCCAACCCTGGTTGGCGGCACAAGGCCAGGAACCGCACCTCGAGACTGAGCTCGATGCGGCCCATCTCGTCCCGGACGCGGACCGGGAGTGCGGCGTGCCGGAGATCCTTGGCGTAGTCACGCGTCTGCCGGTCGGCCTCGTCAGGCCGGGCTTCCACAGGACGATAGGGGTGATCGGCCCACTCCGTATCAGCCCACCGGACGAGTTCGTCCAGGTACTCCGAGGCGGTCACCAAATCTGGAGGCGACACGGAGAGGGCCGCGTCCGCGCCGGCAACCAGCTGGACGAGACGGCGTCGCGCGTCGTCGTCCCCCGCTGCGCACATCGCGATGAAGCCCGACAACACGTCGAGCCTGCGCGACACCTCCGCCCGCTGCCAGATCTCGTACAGTCCCGCCATCCACCGTTCCCTCTCCGCCGACCGCGTCTCCGCGCCCGAACCCTACGACGCGCCCCCGTCAGCGGGTCCAATGGTTTTCCCGGGCTCAGCAAACGAACCTCATGCCAGCTCGTGCGGTGCACGGTCTCCGCTCACAGCTCGTGTGTCCGCGAGTGAGAGCCTCTTGATCATTGCGTGACAGCTCCTACCCGCCGCCCTTGCGAGGTGGGGATCCGTACGAGCGGCTTCTTCACGGAACTGCTGCTCTTGACCCTGTCGACGGGCTCTCGGCGGGAACGACCCGGGCTTCTGAGAGGCGGGCGGCCGAGACACTGCCGCCGCGGGCGGTTCCCATTGCGGGGGACCACCAGTGCTCGGCGAGCTGGTCGCCGGTACGACTGGAAGTCCAAGCGGGCCGGTGACCATCGCCGGCATCGCCGCTGACGCGGGCGTGTCCACCGCCTTCATCTACAAACACCCGGCCCTCCGGCCCCAGGTCGAGAGCCTGCGCCGGTCACGAACGGGTAGGGTCCCGGCCCAGGACCGGCTTGCCGACGCCGACGCGGCCGAGAGCACCTTGATCAGGCGCCTCACCCAGCAACTGGCCCAGATCCGCAAGGAACACCGGGAACAGATCACTGAACTGCGGAGCGCGCTCGAAGCCGCCCATGGTGGCTTTATTCACGGGTTGTGGTTCTGGCTCAACTTCTGTGACGCGGCCACGCTGCGTAATGAGGTGGGGAGGACGGTTCCGGCTGGTTAGGCTCCGAGCTATGAGCGGACCGGTGTTGGTGATCGAGTTGGCGGAGGCCGTCCCCCACGCGGCGATTCAGCGGCTCCGCGACCTTCTGGTTCGCTCGTCGGCACGGTTTGAGGAGAAGCGGGTCGGCGAGTACGACCTGAACATTCACGTGGAGAGCCTCGGCATCTCGGAGACCGGGGGCGTCGACGGAAGCCGGCCTGTCCTGGTCTCCGTCATGGGGCCCGGCATCGGCGACGAGTCCGTATTCGAGGCCGAGCACGCCGATGAAGTCGATCAGGAGTCTCTTATCGGCTTCACGCCGACCCACGCCGTCAATGTCGTCGCCTTCTGCAACCGTCCAGTCGACCACGTCGTCACAGCCCTGGTGACCGCCGCCGTTATCGACGTGATCGGTGGAGTCGTCAACGCCGAACTAAGGGAGGACCAAGTGCCAATGGTGGTCGGCCTTCCCGGCGTCATCGCCACGACGACCGGTCCGCGGCCTGCCGCGTATGGTTCGGCGGAGTTCCTCAGAGCATGGGCTCAGCAGCCCAGCTTCCGGTTGCTGAAGTAGCCGGAACTCGGCCAGCCAGCTCAGGCGAGTAGTACCCGCTTGCGCAACAGACTGAAGCCCGCGCGGCCGAACATCTGGCGCTTGAGCATCTTGATCCGGTTGACGTGCCCTTCGACGACGCCAGAACTCCAGGGCAGAGTGAGGCCGGCGATGACGGCGTCGCGGTCGCGGTCGATGCCCGCGGCGAGGGTGTGGAGGCTGGGCAGGTCGTCCTGCCGGACGGCGTCGAGCCAGTCGGGCAGGCGCTCGCCCTGGCGCTCGGTGAGCATGGTCGCGAAGGAGCGGACGTGCCCGGTGAGGGCGTCGAGTTCGGAGCAGTGCGTCCGGACAGTCTTGAGCTGGAGTTGCTCGGTCTCGGTGAGGGTGTCCGGACGGCGGAGGATCCATCCGGCGACGGTCCGGGGCGAGGGCGGCCGGGCGGTCACCGGCTGTGGTGAGGTGCGCTTGTCGTGCAGGTAGGCGCGAACGCGCTGGTAGCTGCCCTTGTAGCCGAGTGGCACGATCTCCTCCCACAGCTTCCAGGCGTTGGTGCAGCCCTCGCTCCAGCGGTCGTCCAGGTGGGGCTTGTAGTCGTCGAGGACGGAGGGGCGGTTCTGCCACTGGCCGGTGAACAGCTCTTCCGGCGTCGCGGCGTCGGCGAACTGCTTGACGGTGCGGTAGGTCATGCTGAGCTGCCGCTGGACCGAGCGCCGGCTGTGTCCCGCCGTCAGCAGTGCGTGGACGGCGGCATGCCGGGCCCGGGTCCGGTCGGCGAATCGGTGCCCGCGCGGCCAGGGAGAACCGGACGAGTCCGCGGCCGGAACAGCCTTGGGTTCGGGTCTGGGTTCGGGGACCGTGGGGACCAGAGCGCGGAGGCAGCGACGGTGCTGGGCGACGCTCCGCTCGGTGGCCTCGCTGAGGTTGTGCCAGAGATGCCACCGGTCCGCGACCTGGACGGCTTGCGGTGCACCGGCGGTGGCACCCTCGGCGAAGAACGGCGGCCGGTCCCGGCACACGACCTCGACGCCGGGTCGATCGGCGAGCCAGGCCGCCAGGCTCGCTGCCTCCCGGTTGGGCAGCAGGTCGACAAGGCGGCGGGTTTCGACGTCGACGAGAACGGTGCCGTAGTGGCGGCCCTTGCGGGTGGCGTACTCGTCAACGCCGACCACACGCGGCGCGGGCACTTCCGGCTCGGGAAGGGCGTCGACCAGGCGCAGGACGGTGCTTCGGCTGACGCAGACCCCGAGCGCGGAGCTCAGGCGGGCGCCGGCACGGCCCGCCAGGGCGAGACCGACCGCGGCCAGCGTCGCGCGCAGCCGCTCGGTCCGCTGACCGTGCCGACGGGTCAGGCCGGGTATCTGCTCGACGAAGGTGCGGCGGGTGCACCCCGAGTTCCCGCAGGCGAACCGGCGGACCCTCAGCTGAAGAACAACGCTTCGTCCGGCGCTGGGCACATCAGCGGGAAACCGCAGGTAGGAACCATGAACCCGGTTCGACCAGACTCCGCACGCCGGGCAGGCGGCACCGTTCGCAGTGCATTCCGCGTCGACCCGCACTATCGCGATGCTCACGTCCACCGACAGCACCGCAACGTCCGCGATCGACGGGAACAACAGCTCCTTCAACCGGAGCACGATCTCTTTCACGGGCCCGAACTGTCATCCCAACCGCCTTGACCACGACTCATTTTCGGGCGACTTCACCTACTGCCCGGAGAAGCTCAGCCGTCACTCAGCGTGGCCGCGTCACAGAAGTCGAGCCAGAACCCGGGTTGTGAAGTCAGTTGTTCACGGGTTTGGGAAGCGCCCGAATCCACGGTCGGGTGATGTTCACGAGTTTTAGTCACCGGGGTGCTTGCCAGGGCAGCATCGGGATGCTCCTGGTGAAAGGGCCTGGTCATGCCGCAGATGTCGAAGGTCGAGCTGTACGCGGCGATCCGGCGCGACCACCGCGGCGGCATGAAGATCCGGGAGATCGAGCGCAAGTACAACGTGTCGTGGCGGACGGTCCGCAAGGCCGTCGACTCGGTCTGGCCGGAGCCGAGGAAGAAGCTGCCGCCCCGGCCGACCGGGCTGGATCCGTACAAGCCGGTGATCGACGGGATGCTCCAGGCGGATCTGGACGCGCCGCGCAAGCAGCGGCACACGATCACGCGGATCTTCCACCGCCTGGTCGAGGAACATGCTGGGGACGTCTCCTACCAGATGGTCCGGCGCTACGTCTCCGACCGGAAGCCCCAGATCCTCGTCGAGTCGGGCAAGGCACCGGTCGAAGCGTTCGTGCCGCAGACCCACCACCCAGGCATGGAGGCCGAGGTCGACTTCGGTGACGTGACCATCCGCCTCGCGGGCGAGCTCGTGACCTGCTATTTGTTCTCCTTCCGCCTGTCCTACTCGGGCAAAGCCGTCCACCGTGTCTTCGCGTCCTGCGGCCAGGAAGCCTTCTTCGAAGGGCACGTTCACGCCCTGCGGACGCTGGGCGGGGTCCCGCGGAGCAAGGTCCGCTACGACAACCTGAAGGCCGCCGTCGCCCAGGTGCTGGGGCTGAGCCGGGCCAGGGTGGAGGCCGACCGGTGGATCGCGTTCCGGTCGCACTTCGCGATCGAGAGCTTCTACTGCCGGCCTGGCATCGAGGGCGCCCACGAGAAGGGCGGAGTGGAGGGGCAGATCGGGTACTTCCGCCGCAACCACTTCACCCCGGTGCCAGAGGTCGACTCGCTGGCCGAGCTGAACGAACTCGTCGACCAGTGGGATGTTCATGACGGGCGGCGCCGGATCGGTTCGCGGCCGCGGACCATCGACGAATACTTTGAGACCGAGCGGCCGCTGCTGATGCCACTGCCGGAAGAGTCCTTCGAGACGGGCCGGCTCTTTACTCCGAGGGTCGACCGCTACAGCCAGATCGCGGTCCGCACGAACCGCTACTCGGTCCCGGTCCGGCTGATCGGCAAGCGGGTCCGGGTCGTACTCCACGCCTCCCACCTGGTGGTTTACGACCAGAACGTGGAAGTGGCCCGGCATGAGCGGCTGATCGCGAAGGGCGGCTGCCGCCTGGACCTGGACCACTACCTCGAGGCCCTGATCCGCAAACCGGGTGCTTTCCCCGGCGCCACCGCGCTCGAACAGGCCCGCTCCGCTGACAAGTTCACCCCGGTCCATGACGCTTGGTGGGCCGCGGCGGTCAAGGCTCACGGAGACACCGCCGGCACCAGGGCCCTGATCGAGGTGCTGTTGCTGGCCCGCCACGTCTCGCACGAGCATCTGGTCGCCGGTCTGGCGACTGCTCTGCGTGCTGGGGCTCTGACCGCGGACGCCATTGCGCTCGAGGCCCGCAAGGTCGCCCAGGCCGAGGACGAGCCGGCCGGACACTCTTCGCGGGCCGGCGCCGCGGGTGAGGCCACGGTGACGTTTCTGCACGAGTGGCAACTCGCGCATCCTCCCCCCGGACACCAGGCCGCTGCCCTCGGTGCCCCACTACGACCAACTGCTCCGACGCCGTCGCGCCAGCGGCGGTGAACACCGCGAGGGAGAAGCACAGTGACCCTGCCCCGCCAGCGAGGACTGACCGAGCAGGCCGCCACCACGGCCATCGACACCGCCTGCCGCCTGTTGCGGCTTCCGTCGATCAGGAACGAGTTCGCCGACATCGCCGACCGGGCGATGAAGGACCAGATGACCTACCGCGGCTTCCTCGCCGAGCTGCTGATGGCCGAGTGCGACGACCGGGCCCGGCGCCGTTCTGAGCGGCGGATCAAGGCGGCCGGCTTCCCCCGGGACAAGTCGTTGCGGACCTTCGACTTCGACGCGAACCCCAACATCGACGCGGCTGCCATCCACACCCTCGCCAGCTGCGAATGGATCAAGAAGAGCCAGCCGCTCTGCCTGATCGGCGACTCCGGAACCGGCAAGTCCCACATGCTGATCGCGCTTGGAACCGAGGCCGCGATGGCTGGCTACCGGGTCGAGTACGTGCTGGCGACGAAGCTGGTCAACGAGCTCGTCGAGGCCGCCGACGAGAAGCAGCTGACCAAGACGATCGCCCGCTACGGCCGCGTCGATCTTTTGTGCATCGATGAGCTCGGCTACATGGAACTCGACCGCCGCGGCGCCGAACTCCTCTTCCAGGTCCTGACCGAACGCGAGGAGAAGAACAGCGTGGCCATCGCCTCCAACGAGTCGTTCGGCGGCTGGACCAAGACGTTCACCGATCCCCGCCTCTGCGCGGCCATCGTCGACCGCCTCACCTTCAACGGCACCATCATCGAGACCGGCACCGATTCATACCGCCTCGCCAGCACACGAGCCCGCGCCGAAGCCGCGGCCAGTTGATCTTGTCCTGGCTGTCTGCTGGCACCGTCGCCGCCGAGGGAGGTCCCGGACGAGAATCGGAGCCCAGGACTGTTGACGAAGGGGAGATGGCCGTGAGGCACACACTGAACATGTGGCGTCAAGAGCTCGGAGAGGTGCCCGAGTCGGTCTGGCGACAGACCGAGCTCCAGGTGCTGATCCTCGCGGACAACGGACTCATAGCCCTCCCGCCGGACATCAGGCAGCTCCACCAGCTGAAGACCCTGGACCTGGGCCACAACGCGCTGGCCTCGGTGCCCGAAGAACTCGGCAAGCTGACCGAGCTCAGCGACTGCCTCTACCTGCACGACAACCAGCTGTCTCGGATCCCCGACTCCCTGGGAAACCTGACCCGGTTGCGATACCTCAACGTCGGTGAGAACTCCCTCACCACCCTGCCAGAGACCATCGGTCGGATGAGCAGCCTCATCGAGCTCAGGGCGCAGCACAACCGGCTCACCACCCTGCCCGATGCCATCGGCCAGCTCCGCTGCCTGCGTGAGCTGTGGCTCCGAGGGAACGCGATCGAGCACCTGCCGTCGTCGGCAGCCGAGCTGCACGAACTGCGCCACCTGGACCTACGCGAGAACTCCCTGACCGAGGTGCCGGAGTCACTGGCCGGCCTCCCACGACTGCGTCAGATCGACCTCCGGAGCAACCGCCTCGGCCAGCTGCCCGACTGGCTCGCCCTGATGCCATCGCTGGAGAAGCTGGATCTGCGATGGAACGAGGTCGATCCCTCCCTACCGCTCCTCAGCGAACTGGAGCGGCTGGGCTGCCTCGTCCTGACCTGACAGCGACGCCCCCTCGCACCACAGTGCCGCTATTTCTCGTGAACAAGCACGAGCGAGTTGATCACTAAACGCCGCTGGAACTCGTCAACAAACGCTGTCGCTGGAGATGAACGAAGCCACTGGGCCGGTATCACCCTGCAGGGCATGTCGGGCTCCATCCGGACACCTGACCTCTGCCAGCAGGACTCCGCCTATCAGCGCTTACGTCTGTGATCTTTCTAGGTCGAGATTCCGATGGTGCGGACGAGTGTTGCGCGTCTTGTATGCCTGTAGCCGCTGTGAGTTACTGGCCCTCTTCGCAACTCCGGACCGCTGAAGGAGCAAATGATGATCGCAGGGAAGTTAGGATCGGCTGCGACGATGGGCGTAAGCGTCATCGGGTTGATGACGTTCGCAGGTCTCACGCCTGCCTCCGCTGCGCCTGACGCCAAACCATGTGCGTATTCGGAGTCGGGCGGACGAGCCTGGTACAACCACTGCACGAGTGACGGCTCTCATGTTCAGATCATGGTGACCCTGACGGTCGGGGGCAATGTGGGACCGATCTGCGTGAAGCCAGGAGAGAACGATCTTGGTCCGTCCTGGAGGACCAAGGGGGCCTTCTACAACGGCAAGCTCTGCTCGCCCGCGGCCACAGGGCCAGCTGCGGTGCCTCCGCACCGCCAGAGCTAACTTCCAGCAGGTGTTTTTCAACCTCCAACGTGATGATCACGGGCCTCCTGCTCCATTGCAGAGACCCGGCCGCGGAACGGCTACCTGTGTCCCACGCGCACCACACAGGCCCTGAAACGCGGCGTTGAGGAAGAGAAACACCTACTCACGACGCAGCAGCCCTCCTGGCCGCCACCGCTCACCGCCGCCCCTTCCCCGGCAAGGCACCCGCGCAGATCCAGGACACACTGTTCTTCGAAGAAGTCCGCGAAGGCCTGGGCGTCAGTGAGGAGATACTCACCCCCGAAGAGACGGAGCCGGCGGCACCGCACAATCCCGCGCCTCAACTCGTGCTCGTGCCCCCGCCCACGCTCCCGTCCCCCGCCAGGCCCGACTCCCTCAGCCCTGCGGCTGCGGCTGAGAGGCGTCGACGGACACGTCTGAGTGAGGGTTTGATACGCATATCCGTCGTTGCGTGACGATTCCAAGTCGTCAACAACGGGCTCCACGGTGGCGATATGCCAGGAACACTACCTATGCGGCAATACAGAGACCCTCAGTACGCCGGTTTCTTTCCAAGAGCTCCCACCTCATATAGGAACCAACTGGTTCACGCACAACTCGGAACCTGCACCCCGGAGCCCCGGCCGCTCCCGCACACGCCCTGCCCAGTCCGACCAGCCCCCGATACCCAGGCACCATGCAGCCCCCACGGCCCTACCCCAGCGACCTGTCCGACGCCCGCTGGGAACTCATCCGCCCCACCCTGGAAGCATGGCGCCAGGCCCGCGAAGGGCGTGGTGGAGTCCATCTCGCAGTTGGTGATCATGCGGACGGCGTCGAGTTCCTCGTGGGCGAGCAGGTGCGATTCGTCGAGCACGATGATGGGGACGCGTCCGCGTTCGGCGACTTCGGCGGCCAGGGCGTCGTTGGCCTGGGCGACCAGGGCGGAGTTGTGGAAGCGGGGGGTTCCGCCGAGGGTGGTGACGATGGTCTCGTAGAGGCCGCGCATGCCGATGGCGGGGTTGGGGATGTAGATGGTCGTGTAGCGGGCGGCGTCCAGCCCGGCGACCGCGGCACGCAGGGCGACGGTCTTGCCGGCGCTGACCTCGCCGGTGACCACGCCCAGCGCGTGGTTGGTGATGCACCAGGTGATGCGGGCGACGGCCTCGTTGTGGGACGCGTGCTTGTGGAGCATGCCGGGAGCCAGGTCACGGCCGAAGGGCGGTCGTTGCAGACCGTAGAACGCCTGAACGCGGTCGATCATCAGCGGGGTTGCCTTTCCAGACGGGCGATCAGGTCCTGAAGGTCCCGGGCCGCCCGGGCTGCCCGCCGGTGGAAGACGAGCACGAGGCGCACGGCGTGCTCGGCCCGGTCGGGCAGCGGTCGGGCGGGGAGGGGGTTGGCGAGGCGGGCCGCCAGGCGAAGGGCGCGGTCGAGGAGGGCGAGGGCGTCGCGTTCGGCGTCCTCCAGTTCCCAGATCCGGTCCTGGACGAAGAATCCGCTGGTCACAGCTCCTCCTGGTCGAGCGGGACGGGCATCAGGGAGGCGTAGTTCAGTCCGGTGGCCAGGGCCTGGCCGTGCGCTTGGTCGAGGAGTTTGAGGTAGTCGATGCCGCTGTCGGAGCGAGGCTGGGCCAGCAGTTCGGGCTTCGCCTTGGGGTGGGAGTGGCGGTCGATGCGGAACGCGACGGCTTTGCCCATGGCGCGGCCGCGGTGGCGGACCTCGATGTCGGTCAGGTCGAAGGGGTCGAAGACCAGCTCGACCTTGACCTGCGCCAGAGCGGGGTCGACCTGGTAGGTGTTGCCGTGCAAAGAAACGGTGGCGGTCTTGGTCACGGTGCGAACCTCGGACCACAGAAACGCCTCGTGCAGCTGAGCCGCGGAGGGCAGCGGCAGCGGGCTGGGCAGACCGGCCAGCCAGCGTTCGATGGGGGCCTGCCCGGTCTCGGAGTGGACGCTGCGGTGGTAGACGGTCTCCACCCACGCGTTGAACAGGCGGTTCATCTCGCCCAGGCCCTCGATGCGCTCGCAGGTGGCCTCGTCGAACTCGACCAGGAACTGGTCGCGCACCGTTCGGAACAGGCGCTCGATCTTGCCTCTGCCCTCGGGGCGGTGCGGGGTGGAGTGGACCAGCTTGATGCCGAGCGTCGCGCAGGCCCGCAGCAGCCAGGTGTCCACGAACGCGGAGCCGTTGTCCACGTCCCGGCCGAAAGTTCGCGATTTCTGAAGGTGCTTCGTGGCGAACTTGCGGGTGCGGTTGCTCGATATTCGGGGGTGAGGGCGAGAGTTCGCGGGTTTGCGGGCAGGGGGATGCATGAGGGTGACCTGTCGATCGGCGTGAAGGGGGTGGGCGCGCACCGAGTGCTGGGGGTCGGCCGTGGCCCAGGGGTTACTGGTTCTGTTCGAGTACGGACTCGAGGAATGCCTTGGCGGCGTTGGCGTAGCGCATCGCGGCGCGCTCGCTGATACCGAAGACGGCGACCAGGTGGAGGGCGTCCGGTCCGCGGGTGAGGGCTTCTTCGAGCTGGCGGTCCATCCGGATCTGGTTGAGCGTCACGCCGGTCTCGCGGAACTGATCGCCGAGCCAATGCAGACCAGCGGGCTTGTCGCTTTGGGCGGTGTGCTCGTTGATGATCAGGTGGGGGTTGATGGTGTGCGGCCAGCGGCGCTGCCGGTGGAAGAGGTACTGCGTGATGACCTGGGCAGTCAGGTCATCGAGCCGCCGAGGGTGACCGCCGATGGTGATCCTGCGATCAGCCAACCCGGCGTCGTCGAGCAGGAGTTCACGAAGGGCCGTGGGGCGGGCGGCGTGAACGGCGGTGAGCGCGAGGATGACCCGACCCACGGGTGTGGTGGCGTGGTCGACCAGAGCCTCGAGCTGTTCCGGCCGGAGCGGCGCCGGCAGGCCGGGGTCGACTCGGCCAGTATTGATGCGGGTGGTGGGGTCCCGGAAGAGACATCCGGCGCGTTTGTGGAACTGGAAGATCGACCGAAGGGCGACGAGGGCCCGCTTGCGCTTGAGGCCGGTCAGACCGGCGGCGACATCCTTGATGTCCTGGTGGGTGACCTCGCGCAGGTGCTGGTAGCGGGTGGACCACCCGATCAGAGCGGGCAGGGCGGCGTCCAGATAGTTGCGGATGGTGTCGGTGGACCGCTGGTTGGTGCGCAGGCCGCCGTCGCGCAGGGTGGTGGCCCAGAGCTCGATCTCGCTGGCGAGGGTGGGGGTGAGGAGGGTGAGCTTGCGCTGGAGCCAGGCGTCGAAGGTGGGGACGCGGTCGTCGTGGAGGATGCCGAGGAGGCCGAGGACCTCGGCGGTGTGGGCGACGTTGTGATTGAGCTGGTCGATCGGGACGATCTCGGAGTAGGCGATGGTGTCGCCGGGTGCGTGCCCGGAGAGCAGGACCAGGAGTCCGTCGTTGATCTCGCGCAAGATCCACCATGCCCATCCGCGGGCCTCGGCAAGACGGCGGGCGGCATCTCTGGCCTCGACCAGTGTGGGGTTGTCCGGGTTGGCGTGCCGGTCCCGGCTGAAGCGGAGGTAGTCGGGACGGGCGGGGAAGAGGGCGAGTTGTCCCGGGATCTGCCAGGTCACCGGGGCGGGCCGGATGGTGGGCGGCTTGCGGGGCCGTCCGCGGGCGCGACGCGGGCCGGGCGGGAAGACGAGGAACAGCTGCCAGGCGACCAGGGCGACGTCGGGCATGGTCTCGCGGATCACCATGCGCCCGAGCTGTCGCAGGGCCTGCTGGTGACAGAGTCGGCAGTGGCCGTGCTTGAGCGGGACTTCGCGGTCGCATCCGGCGCACTCCCAGCGGTCCCAGACCCGCCAGCCGACGCACTCGGGACACATCCCGCTGAAGGCGATCACGCCCCAGGCCAGGCAATAGCGGCAACTGCCCACGGAGCCGGGCGGGGTGGTCATGTGGGTGGCAGGGACCGGCCCCGTGGCGCCCGCGGTGTGACGCGATGGCCCTGCCCTGCGGCCTGCTGGGGGGCTTCCTTCGGTGTCGGCGCCGTGACGGCTTCCGGTTCGGGGATCAGCAGTTCATCGATGCCGCAGCCGAGCACCGCGCAGATCACGTCCAGGTCCGCGAGTTTGACGCTGATCGGCTGGCCGGACCAGAGCCCGGACATCTTGCCGGCCGAGATCACTAGGCCCCGTTCGGCGAGCATCCGCTGCAGCTCGCTGGCCTTCCAGATGCTGCGGTTCGCGGCGGCCAGCCGGAGATTCCACCTCATCGTGCGAGTCCCTTCAGACGGGCTGCGGCTCGCTCCTGCCCAGCGGTCCATGCGTCCTCGACATGGGTGTGCAGGACGTGTAACGGTGGGCTCGGGAATTCGAACTCTTGGAATGCCTGCCTCACGCCCTGCGTCATTGAAGTTAAAGCGTTGCCACTGAAGGCTGACGATCAGTAGGTTTGCGCCATCATGAGGACGCGAAAACTGAGGCTCGGCTTGTATGCAGACGAGCAGGGGCTGGCATGGATCAGGGAACTCGTCGACCGGACTGCAGGCTCCCGTTGTGCCCGGATCGTCAAGTCGGACGTTGCACGCACCTATCCCGATAGCGACCTGACGACCGCTGAGATGTACGACCTTCTGGCAGAACAGTGGGCCCTCGAACATCCTGGTCAGAACAGCGGCGACCGGGAAGCGGTTGAGCTGCGGGTCCACCTGGCGTGTTCCCTGCGGACATGGCGAGCGATCCGCAAGGCAGTGATCAAGACTCTGTGCCCGGAAGGCATGGCACCCCACGCTTGCCGTGTTCCATGGTGTGCCTGAGTTGGTGCACGGTTCTCGGCGAAGCACCGCGATGCCGTCTCTCTGGCTTCGACGGCGCATCTCATGAGCTGTTCCTTCGGCTGATCTCGGCTGCGTAGGCGCCCCAGTCACCGGCGGCGGCTCGCTGCCATTTGACGGCGACGGTGATGTCGATGCCGAGGGTGCGGGCGAGGACAGCGGCGGGCAGTTCGGTGGCGAGCTGGAACAGCGCGGTCGAGCGGGCCTCGGCGAGCCGGATGCCGAGTTTGCGGAGTCGTTCGCCCCTGGCCCAGGCGCTGATCGGGCGGCCGGGCTGGCCTCCGGGGAAGAGCCAGGGTGAGTCCGTGCGGCCAAGGACGGCATGGCTGCGGCGAACCTCGATCTGTTGGAGCGCGAGTTCAGCGACGGGTGCGGGAAGCTCGACTGGGACGGCGCCGAGGCGGATGCGGACTGCTCCGTCCCTCTCCTCGATGTGGTCGACGGTGAGCCGGGAAATCGCAGCGGGCCACTGGGCATAAAGGAGCAACAACAGGCTGGCGAGGCTGTCTTCGTGCTTGAGATGTCGTCGTGCAGCAGACGTCGGGCGGTGGCCCAGCGAGCCTCGTCGTCCATCGGCTGGGAGGGGCCGTTCCATCGCTCGGCCGGGAAGGTGAGATCGCGGGCGATCTTCTGGGCCAGGGCCCAGCGCACGAAGTGGCCTGCCTCCTGGCGAAGACGGGCGTCCTCGCTGGTCATCCAACGTTCAAGGTCGGTCTGTCGACAGGTGGCAAGCGTCAGGTTCTGGCCCTCGAGCCAGTTCAGGAGACAAACGCCCGCTCGCAGATGTTGCCGTGCGACCCTGGAGCGACGAGCCGCTCCAGGGTCCGCCCCGGCGCATAGACGCCCTCGGACAGTACGTGTGTGACTTCCTCCTCACACAGCATGTCCAGCACCGCCGTGAGCTGCGGGGCGCACAGGCAGCTCTCCCGTTCGGTCTGCGCCTCGGTGTTGGCCAGGCGGTGGCCCTGCTGTCTGGCGTAGACGGCGTGATCTTCCACGTAGGCCTCCCGCGCACCGCTGACGGCCCGGCGCAGCGGAACGTCATGGTCTTGCCGACGGCCAGTACGACCGCTCTCCGTGTGGCTCCGGCACCTCCGCCCGCCTGGCCCTGCTGGCCGAGGAAGACCGCCTCGCGCCCGTCCTGTCCCTGCGTCACGAGCCGATCGTGGGCACGGTCTTCCTCGGCCGCCCAGTGTCCCGCACCCACCAGGGCACGGTCACGACATCACGGGGCACCGCCTCCCGCACCGGCGAACATCATTTCGTCCGCTGCCCGTACGACGACCTGCCGGAGGGCCTTCTCCATTGGTTCCTCCGGCCTGCAAACGGCCGACCAGAAGGGGCGAGTGGCTCAGCGCCGCTTGATTGCGGCGCTCCCGCCCCTCATGGCGGCTCCGGATCGGTGTGGGTGAGGTGCAGTCAGTTTCCGAGGTTGATCAGGCTGTCATTCCCCTTGGTGTTGGGGATGGAGACGTCGGGGAACAGCGGCTGCGTCGTTCCGTCCGCCCGTTGGACGGTGGCGCTCATCGTGACGCTCTCGGGGACCGTGCTGGTGGCGTCCCGGTAGTGGGGTGTCACCTCGTAGAAGATGGCGTCGTTCGCGCCGAAGCTGTCGTATTTCACTGTGTTTTGGGCCTCGGTCTCATAGGTGCGCATGCTGGGCGTTCCGGTGTTCATCCCCACTTGCCAGCAGGGAACGAGGTTGTCCTGCCCACCACGTATTTTGCCCTGGCCACCGAGGATTCTGGCGATCAGGTGGCACCGGGCGAGCCCGTACGGGGGCTTGGCACCCGCCGGGGCATGGGGGCGAGCCGTGTTCTGAGCGTCCTCCCAACCGGTGATGTCCCCATCGGCATCGCTCCCCTCGACGGGGTTCTTCCCCAGGCAGGCCTGTGCCTTGGTTGGCCGGGTACCGGCCGGGCCGGGCGGGGCGGTGGTCTTGTTGCGGTGGGCGACCGGTTCGTTGGTGTTCGAGATCCACCCGTCGCCGGATGGGGGCGAGCCAATGGGCGGGGTCAGCAGGCAGGCGCCCTGCGGTTCGGGGGCCGTGCTGACGATCTCCAGCTTGAACTGCTCGGCCTCCAGGACGCGCTGCTTCGCGAAGCCCTCGGACAGCTGGGTCTGGGCGGACTGGATGTCGGCGAGCGGGACATGGGCGCGCATGCACGGCATGCCGGTGTCCGTGGGGACCAGCTGGTAGACGTGCCATCCACTGCCGGTGTGCTTGGGAATGATCTCGGCGCACCGGGCGCCGTCGGTTCCTCCTTCATGGGTGACCCCGAAGGGGAACTCGCCGCAACTGTCTTCCGGAACGGAGTCCGTGGCCTCAAAGGGCTGCGAACCCCCGCAGGTGCGGCTGGTGCGGTCGGCCGCGCCGCTCTTCGCCCGGGTCAGCGGTCTGCTGCGCCCCCAGCCGTCGGCGAGGTTGTTCTGGGCCCACAGGTATCCGGCTGCCGCGGCTCCCGAGTCGGACTCGTTCGCGACGGTGCTCATTCTGACGACGGGCATGAAGCCGGGGATGGCGCAGCCCGGTCCGGGCTCGCTTGAGGTACTGCTCGTATCCCGGACGTCGTCGTCGCAGCGGATCACCTTGGGGTTGCTCCAGGAGGCGTCCGGGTCCGTGATCTCGGCGCCCGGAGAGGCCACGTAGAGCTTGTACGACGTGGTGAATTCGACCTTCGTGCCGACGGCGGGAGAGGAGGAGTAGGACGTACTGCCGCTGACGGACTGGCCCTTGACCAGTAGCCCTGTGTACCAGGGCGGAGCCTTGTTCGCCTTGCAGCCTGTCGAGCAGGCGAACCTGAACTTCGTGGAAAGGGATGTGACGGCCCGCTCCGCGCCGGTCATGGTAACCGTTACGTACTCCTTCCACTTCGTGGCGGTGGACTGGAGGACGGCGCTGGTCGCGACGCTCAGCGTGCCGGTGCCGAGCTCCTTGCCGTTGCTGTCCCTGAGCACGTACAGCACGGTCAGACCGCTCAGACAGTAGCCGAAGCGGCTGTGGGTCCACTGCCCGTGGTTCGCGACGGCGCAGGAGCCCTCGTCGGAGGCGGTGGTGGGCGACGCCGGTGGCAGGGCGGTGGCGCGGGACTGCCGACCGGCCGGCGGCACCGGCGTGGTGCTCGCGGTCCTCGTGGTGACACACGCTTCCACGGCTCCTGCTCTGCGTTCGGGGGAGCCGACGGATGTGGGCTTGCAGTGCTCGCCGGGAGTGGTCGTGGTGGGCTGGGTCTCGGTCTGGGGCTGGGCGGGGGTGGGGGCACCGGTCGGATCGCCGAGGTGGGCTCCGTCCGCCTGGCCGAGGGCCGTCCCGGACGCGTGGGCCGTCGGCGCCTTCTCGGTGGCGGCAGCGGTGCCGGTCGTGGTGAGGCTTACGACGAGGAGGAGGCCGACGAGTAGCCGTCTTGCGCGTGGCGACTTCATATCTGCTCGCGCAAGGACGTCGTTTCAGGCGCCACCCCATGGGGTGGGTGATCAGTCGCCGCGGAGCGTTTCTCGCTGTCCGGGGCCGGAGGCGCTGTCGATGCGTTCATCTGGGGAGTCCGTCCACTACTGACTGGCCGTCATGGATGCGATGGAGGTCGCGGCGATCGGGGCCGCGTGAAGGCGTGGTGGAGCCGGGCGGCGCGAGCCGTCCTGCGGCTCCACCACGCTGTCCTGCTGGTCACGCTCCGGGGATGTCGAGCAATCTGCCGGGGGAGCTGGCCCCAACGCGCTTTACACAGATGCGTGTTGGCAGGACCAGGTCCGCACGGGATCAGGTTTGCCTAGCCGACGCTGATGCCCTCGTTGGCCATTTCGCCGGGTTCGATGGCCGCACCCCACACGCGAACGTTGTCGATCGCGCCGGCGGCGTTCTCCGTCCACGTTCCCTTGTAGTGGAGCCGGCCGATCTGCAGCGCGCTGCTGGCCCGCCACGGTGTCGTGAAGATGGCCGCCTGCTGTGGCTTTCCGTCGACGAACAGCTGAATCGTCCGGTCGGCGGCGTTATAGACGCCGGTGAGTTTGGTCCACACGCCGAGCTGTGCGGGGTCAGCGCTGATGGATCGGACGATGTCGGTTTCGTCGGTGTCGCTGACGTGGCGGTTGAAGATGAACCTGTCGTAGTACGTGGAGTAGTAGATCTGGAACCCGCTTGCACGTTCCCCTGCCTGGGACAGGAACGTGTAGTTGCGGTCCTTGTTGTCCATTTTCACCCATGCCGAGACGGTGAATGACTTGGTCGTGTCGACCACGGGGCCCGCTGTCGCCGCGTAGCCCGATGTCCCGTTCAAGCGCAGGGCGCCGCCTACCTTGCCCGTGCTCCCCAACTCGGCCCCGCCGGCCACCGTGGCCGACAGTCCGGCGCCGTCGCCCCCGTCGGCCGTTGTTGCTCCCGATGCCTCGTCCAACGAGAAGTAAGCCAGTTCTTGCAGGTGGGGAGGGAGGGTGCCCGCTGCGAGCGATGCGGCGTCGGCCTGCGTCACCGTCGACTGCACCGCGCGCACCTCGTCGACCGCGCCCAGTAGGTTTTCCTGCCAGGTGCCCTCATAGCGCAGCCGGCCGATCTGCAGTCCGCCTGTGGCGCGCCAGGGAGTGGTGAAGGGCACGGAGCTCTGCAACTCGCCGTTGACGAACAGCGACAGCGTCCGGGCGACCATGTCGTACGCGCCCGTGAGGTGTGTCCACGTGCCCGGCACCACAGGCTGGTTGCTGATCGCTCGGACGATTTCCGTGCCGTCGGTGTCGCTGACGTGGCGGTTGAAGATGAACCTGTCGTAGTACGTGGAGTAGTAGATCTGGAACCCGCTGGCACGTTCCCCTGCCTGGGACAGGAACGTGTAGTTGCGGTCCTTGTTGTCCATTTTCACCCATGCCGAGACGGTGAATGACTTGGTCGTGTCGACCACGGGGCCCGCTGTCGCCGCGTAGCCCGATGTCCCGTTCAAGCGCAGGGCGCCGCCTACCTTGCCCGTGCTCCCCAACTCGGCCCCGTCGGCCACCGTGGCGACGAAGTTCTGCGTTGTGCCGCCGCGTGCTCTGCGGGATCCCGTGCTCTCGTCCAGCCGGTATTGGGCGGTGCCGTTGAACATGCTGCTGTCGAGCCACGGGATGATGTTGTCGGTGCGGGATGCGAGCGAGTGGGTGCCCTGGCCGAGTTGTCCCAGGCAGTCGGTGTGACTGGCTCGGCTCTGGACGGCCACGATAAGGCCGTTGCCGTCCAGGACCGGGCCTCCTGCGTCGCCCTTGCAGATATGTCCGTCCGTCAGGTTCACATCGGTAGCGGTGGTGCTCGCCTGGTTCACGCTGCTGAGGTGCGGGCTGTCGGGCACCCACTCGGTCTTGGTGCGGCCGAATCCCGCAACGAGCAGTGCGGAGCCGTCGGCGGCGGCGCCGCGCGCGAGAACGGCGGGCGTGACACCGTTGACCGGGGCGGCCAACCGGGCGAGCACGACGTCCCTGTCGGGGCGGGCAACGAGGTATTCGATCCGTGTCGGCTGCTGCCCCGGGAGCGTTGCTGTCGCATCGGGCGGCGGGTCCGCCGGCGTGCTCACCAGCGACGACGCCGCACTGCCACTGAAGCACTGCGCGGACGTCAGCAGCCAGGTCTTGTCGACGAGGCTGCCGCTGCAACTGCGGCTGCCCTCGTGGTCGGCTTCCTTGACGTTGACACGGGCGAGCCACGGGCGGGCCGGGTCGCCCGACAGCACGGGCGTGGCGCCGCTCTGCCCGATCCGGATCTCCACCAGCATGTGGTCGCGCTCCTGCGGGTCGTCGGCTTCACCGACTCCCTGCACGGTGTTCTTGGGTATTTTGATGTGCTGTGTCGTCTGGTCCGGTGCGGTGAGTGTGACGGAGGCGGCCGCATCTCTGCTGGCCTTGACCAGATAGACGGAGGGTATTTCCAGGGAGAGATAGCCTGTGGGGCCGTTGGTCCGGAAGCAGATCTTCTCTCGTTCGCGTGGCCACACTTCCATGAGCCCTGTGGATGTCCCGCACTCGGCGAGGACGATGTGGCCGTCGCCGCGCTTGAGGACGATCCCCTTCTCCTGCCTGATCTTCTCGGCATCCGGGTAGGCGAAGTCTTCTACCACCGAGCCGGGTTGGGTGTCCGTAGCGGTCGTTCTGCTTGTCCCGGGCGCGTGCGAACCGGCGGCAGCGGCGGTACCGGCCGTCGTCACGCACGCTGCCGCCGCGACCACGGCGACGACCTGTCGTGCGAGGTTCATCCGATCTCCTTCGACGAGGGGTGAGTGGATCCGCAGAGAGGATCCTCAAGACGCCAAGAGGTTTGCGGTACCTGCTCCTCGTCCCACCTCCGGCGGACCTGTGGCGAAGAGTCCTTGCTGCCCCTGTGGACAGCAGAATTCGACGCGTTCTCGTGTGGCGTGTGCGCGCAAGCGCGTTCAGAAGATCGACGAGAGTTTCCTGGTGACCGAGGAAGCGAGTTCCTCGCCGACGTGCGTGACTTCCTTGACTACGGGAGCGGCCACCTTCTGCCCCAGCGGTTTGAGCCACTTGGATTGCCCCGCCGAGAGGAGCCCCAGGGCGGCGTTGCTGGCCGACTTCAGGAAGGGGCCGCTGGTGAAGCCGTGCTCGATTCCCGTGAACAGGGCACTCAGTGCGCTGGTTCCCGCGGAGACGGCGCCGAAGAACGCGGCGCCCAGTGCCAGCGGGGGGAAGGCGAGGCTGGCGAGGCCGAGGGTGCCGGCGAGGAGCCCCGAGCCGATGCTAATGCAGTTGAAGGCGTCGGCGTACCAGCCGGCGTCCTCCCACCAGTTCTCCCTCTTGGGGCCGGTGCCGTTCTCATTGACCTGGTCGTGGGTCTGGCTGTCGGCCGGGTTCCTGCCGTCGGCGCGGTCCTTGCTGGACTGCTCGGCGGCCTGGCGGGCCTTTTCGGCGTCTTCGGCCTGACGCTTGAGGACAGCGGTGGCGCGTGCTTCGCTGGCGGCGTCCGCTGCGGCCCTGGCGTCCTGACCAGCCGTCAGGGATGCCTGACGGGCAGCGACGGCGGACGCCTGGGCACTGTAGGAGGAGTTCAGGGCGGAGCGGGCGGCGTCGATGGCCTTGTTCGCCGAGTAGTTCGCCGACCGAGCCGCGCCCCGGGCGGTCGCCGCCGCGGTCCTGGCCTGATCCGCCGATGCCTGGGCGGCGAGGGCGGACGCGTCCGCCTCGTCGGCGAGCCGCTTTGCGTCCACGGCGTACTGATCTGCTCTGTTCGCCGAGTCCAGGGCGTTGTTCGCCCACCGCTCGGCCTCCGCGGCGGCGTTGCGGGCCCGCGCCGCTGTCTGCGACGCGAGCGCGGCATCCGCTTGCGCCTCCTGGGCGATTTTCGCCGCGGCCGCGATCGCCGCGCGGATCGCCGCGACGTGGGTGGCGGCGTCGTGGTCGAGCTGGGCGGTGGTGTACTGCACGACACCGACGAAGTTCCGGCGCATCCAGGTGGGACCCTCCAGAGCCACCTCGGCGTACGCCCTGGTGTAAGCACCGGCAGCGTTCAGGAGCACGGCCGCTCGGACCGCGTCGTCCTCCCGTACAGCGGCCGGGTAGGTGCGGTCGAAGAAGGCCTGCAGGGCCTGCGGGGTGTCCGCGTTCAGCGCGTCGTCGGCCGCCTTCCTGACCGCCTTGCCGGGCTTGGCACTGAGGATGCGGGCGATCTGGAAGCGGTTGTCCTCCTGCGACGCGTTGATCACACCGCCGGTGACGAAGTCGCCCACCGCTGTGGTGCTGGAGCTTTCCAAGGCGGCCTGGGCGGCCCGCGCGATCGCCGGAGTGGATATCTGAGCGAGGTAGAGGACGGTCTCCCGGTCGTCCTGGTGCTGAGCAAGGGCGCGGTCGAGGTCGACCCAGGACAGGACGTCGACGTCGTCGCCCGCCAGGGCGAACTGGGCGGCCTGACGGGTCCACGCGCCGGTGGAGTCGAGCAGACCGAGAGCGGCCTGGCGGCCCAGCACGGCGGCCTGGGTCAGGTCGTTGGCCGTCAGCGCCTGCTCGGCTCGGGCGATGACGTCCTTGACGGCCTGGTTCGTGCGCTCGTCCTGCGCCCGCTTGTCCTCGTAGGCGGCTCGCTGCTCGGCTTCCAGCCGGGCCAGCAGCCGGGCCTCGTCCACGGCTTGAAGCTTCTCGTGCTCCAGCCGGGACAGTTCCGCTTCCCGCGCCGCCCGCTCCACCGCGACGGCGTCCTCCACCGCCTTGGTGGCGGTGTTGGCCGCCTCGACGGCCTGGGCCGCGTGAGCCGTGGATCTGTTCGCGAAATCGATGGCCTGCCCGGCGTACTTCACCGCCTCCTCGGCCGCGTCAGCCGCGCTCTCGGCATGGTCGGCGGCGGAGTTCGCCGCGTCGCGTGCGGTGCGCGCCGCCGCTGCCGCCGCCGTCGCCAGGGCCTGTGCCGTGGACGCGGCGTTGGTGGCGCGGTTGGCGGCAGCGGTCGCGACCTCCGCCTGGTGCTTCGCCTCGGCCGCCTCCGACTGGGCCGCCCCGGCCGCGGTGGCGGCGTGTGCGGCGGCGGAGGCGGCGGCAGCGGCGTTGCGCGCGGCGGACGCGGAAGCGGAGCCGGCGGCGGCGGCCTGCGCCGATGCGATCTGGGCTTCGTCCGCGGCGCCGGCCGCGGAGCGGGCCTGGGCGGCCGCGTTGCGGGCGGCGACCGCGGCCTCCTTGGCCGCTGCGGTCTGACCAGCGTTTGCGGAGGCCTCGATGGCGGCCTTGTAGGCGCGCGATGCGGCGTTTCCGGCGGTGGCGGCGGCGTGGGAGGCGGCCGTGGACGCCCAAGAGGCGCGGCGGGACGCGGCCACCGCGGCGTTGGAGGCGCTGATGGCGTTGCGGGCGGCGTTCGCCGCGTCCTTGGCGGCGCTGGAGGCCTGACGGGCGGCGGCCGCTGAGCGCTCCACGTCCTCCTTGGCGGCCTCGGCCTCGGACGCGGCTTTCTCCGCCGCCTCCTTGGCCACACGTGCGGAGTTCTGGGCGCGTACGGACGCCTCGACGGCCAGTCCGGTTTCGGCCTTGGCCCGCATGCCCTCCCGCTGGACCACGGCGACGAGTTCCTCGATCGTGGCGGACTCCTGGTCGCGGGCACGGGCGATGTGCTGGCCGGTGTCGAGGAAGAACTCGACGTCCGACGCGGTCCCGTCCAAGGCGCGCTCGGCGTACTTGGTGACTTCGGGTCCCCCCGTGGGCAGCATGCGGGCGATCTGCACCCGCATGTCCTCCAGGTGGGCAGTGAACCGGCCTTCGGTGAGGTAGTCCTCGAGCGCCTGCCGGGTTCCCGCGTTCAGGGCCGCGGCCGCTTCCCGCCGGATGGCTTTGCCGCCAGTAGTTGTCAGGGTGGCGGTCGCCACGCGCAGGTCTTCCAGGACGGCGGGGCCGAAGCCGTCCCGGAGGAAGTCGGCGATGGCGCCGTCACCGTTGGCGAGCGCGGCTCCGGCTTCGCGGCGCAGGCCCTTGCCGGAGCGGGCGAGGAAGGCGGTGATGGCGACGCGGTTGTCCTCGGTGGTCGCTCGCGGGAGTTTGTCGACGAGGAAGGTCCGCACGTCGGTGTCGGTACCGCAGAGGGCGCCGGCCGCCGCTGCCTTGACGGCCGCGCCTCCCGTCACCCACGCCTTGACCGCGGTGGCCCGGTCGGTGTCCGGAAGGACGAGCGGGTCGAGCGGCGCGCCTGCGGTGGCGGCGCGCGCCCGGGGTAACGGCACCAAGGGTGTGGCCGTGACGGCCGCGGTGGCGGCGAGTGTGCCCAGGACCCGTCTGCGGCTCCAGAACGTTGTCTGCATAGGAGTATTGCCCCCGTGGTCTCTGTAATGAGGCATGGTCCGGCCGGACTTCCCACACAAGCTGACTGCGCGTGCCGATATCGCATGCGCCTAAATACTCGACGCCGTGGTGCTCACGTGTGCGTACGTGCACGCCGAGAAACGCGCCGAGGTTTCCTGTCCTCGCCGCGACTCTCGATGGGTGGGGTGACGTCGCTGGCCGGTCGCCCACGGTTTCAGCGGAATGATTGTCCGTCAATAGAAAAGGGACCCACAATACGGGAGTGGACAATGCGCACTGTCCGCGGACAATTGAACGGTGCGGTCATGGGCCTGCTCAGTGGCGCGGTGTGGCGGCGGACATCGCAGGCAGAGCCTGGTCACCGCCAACAAGGCCGACGCCGGCCACACCGGGCGATGGCCGACCCTGCGTGATTTCGTCACCGAAAGCCGCTCACAGTGCGAGCGGCTCGACTACGCCAGTAAATTCCCCTCCACCGCCATGGCGGCGTCGGTGAGGAAGGCCTGTGGGGGGTGCAGTCCGGCGCCGAGGCGGCTGGCTCCCTGCGCCAGGGCGGTGGCGGCGGGGCTGGCGCGCTATATCGATCAGCAAGTGGTGCATGGCAGCTGCGATCTTTCGCCGACTGTGCGGCTGCCGAGGTAGTGCTGGGCTTCGTTCATCCAGATCACGGTGTGGGGCTCGACGCGGTGGAGGTCGTCGAGTGCTGCTTCGGCCTGGGTCGGGTCGAGGGATGCCACAACAGCCACCCCCGCTTTCCGAGCGGCTGCACGGCCTCCCAGCACGCGCGGGAATTGTCCGTCGAGGACGTCCCCCCACCAGCACCACGATCCTGCTGCGGTCGAACCTCGCATCCTCCACCGCCTGATCCAGTACCCGGTCGTGGTCATGCTGTACGTAGCCGGGCATGCCCGGTGTCCCGGACGTAACCGAGCCGCGGCCAGGTCGTGCCGCCTGGCAGGGTGGAATTCCAGCTCAAGCCGCTCCCGCGCCCCGAGCGGCTCGCCGGGCCTGGGCAGTTCACCGCCCCCGGCCGCTTCCTTCTGCAGGGTCGGGAATTCGTCGAAGGGGAGCTCGGTGCGGGCCAACTCCGTCACAGTCTGCTCCGACGGAAGGGCTGGCCGGAGGGTGCCCTCTTCGGCGTGAGAGCCGGCCGCTTGGATCTTGAGGGCGCTGCTCCACGGGGCTCGCTGCAGCTTGGTGCCCGCAGGGGCTAGCCGCGTGGCCAAGCCGCCCGGTCCACTGGTCCAAATGCCTCCACGCTGGCTCGGCCTGCTGTTCGTCGTTTTGCTCGTAGCCCTGATCGTTTCGGCCAGATGGGCCAGAGGGTCGATGCTCCGCCCGAGAGCCGCCCCCACCGCGATCGAACTGCTCGTAATCGCCACTGTGGTCACCCCGTTTGTCACCGCGTTCGCCACGACGCTCGGAGAGCAGCTGGGGCAAAGGGTGACGGTGGTCAGGCCGAGGTCCTGGTGGCGGCGCCGCAGGCAGGGCAGCGAGCTTGAGGTCACGGTGGCGCGCACAGGCCGGTCCGTCTGCAGAATCGAGGTGGGCCCGGATCTCACCGACGACGCCTGGCTCGCACTGATCGACCTCGACGTCACCCGGCCCGAGCTGCGCGGGCATCTTCTGCGCTGGAGCGAGGACGCCAAGGCATGGCTCCCAGTCCCCGACACCCGCGGAGACCGCTGAACCCAACCTCCCGTCCGCACGGGAGAGGTAACCAGCGCACGGAGGGGCCGACCTCGGCCCGCTGGCCCCTCCCCTGGCTTCGTTCATCTCCAGCGGTTCTGGCACGGCTTCCGTGAAGCGGGCACGACTAGTGATCAGTGGGCGTTTCGAGTGCTTGGAGGATCTGTCGCACTTCCTGGCGCCACTGGTCGGTCGGCCTCGGCGCTGTCCACCCAGCCGGTTGCCATTTCAGATCCGCCCTGGAGAACCCGGTGCAGTGCGAGTCTCGGCGACGTGCGAAGGGAGGCTGGCAGTGTGGGCAGCGGTTCCCTGGGGCCGTCGTCCGGGTCAATCACGATGGGGCTGTCCGGGAGGGTGCTGGCGACGAGGGCGCCAGCGGCAATGGCTTCGGCCCCGTCTCCGCCATCGACGCGTTCTCCCGAGTCGGTGACTCGCTGGAATGCCCGCCCCAGCACGTCAATGACCTGACGGTGGGTGAGCCCCTCAAGTCCATCGACGAAGTCTGCGGCGAGGTCGCTGTCGAACGGGCCGGTTCCCCACGTTCCCATGCATGGCTCCTGATATTGCTGTCTCGGACGAAGACATGGTTCCAGGAGCCACTGACATCGGTCACGGGGCGAGGAGGACCCGCTTGTGGAGCAGTGCGAAGCCGGCGCGACCGAACATCTGACGCTTGATCATCTTAAAAGTTACGTGGAATCTGCCGGGGTGATCACGTCTCTCCGGTGCAACCACGGACTTGGGAGGTGGCTTGAGCGGCACGACGGTGCTCACGGAGAAGCTCCGGGCCTGCTCGATGAGCTGCTCGATGAGCTTCCGCTCGACCGCCGCACTCTCCAGCGACGGTTCCGCCTGGTCATCGGCGGTCGCGGACTCGGTCACGGTGTCAGTCACTTGATGTCTCTTCCATGATCATCAATTACACCGGTGAGCGTACAGACCCAACTCTTGCGCTCACTCGCCAACTGCGGCGCTCAGTCACAACCGGGCACACGCAGGAAGAGTGTCGAGATGACGAGATATTCGAACAGATGGTCTACTTCTATGTCCGCCGTACGGTCGCTCCGGTCGCTGCACCCGGGGAACCCCGCCGGTCAGCGGCACGTCGGGCAGCAGAGTCCGGACAGGCTCCGGGCCCTTGGCCTGCAAGGTCAAGGGCCCGGAGCCAATCATTTTGCGGACGGGGCTAGTTGTTCTTGAAGATGCCGATGCCCCACCAGTCGTCCGGCCTGGAGGACGGCACCCACTGGTCCTGCGAGCCGAGACAGGCCCCGCCGTTGCCGCCGCAGGTGCTGTCGGTTCACTTGTTGAAGTGCATGTAGTCGCGCCACCACCAGCCGCCCATGCGGGTGTCGTACCCCGGCGTAGCCAGGCACGTCGTGGTGGGCTCACCCTTGTGGGGCGGCTCCCAGGCAGTGCTCGGCTGGCTCGCCCAATGCACCCATCGCGACGTGCTGCTGGTCAGTTCCGCCGCGGCGGTACTGACCACACGACGGCGACCGCACTGCGCCGCCGACAAGACGGTCTGGGAAGCAGTGCGGCAGGGAGTACACGAACTCGCCCGAAGGCGGGCGGGATCCATGGCCGTCGACACGGACGGCCACACCGTCCTCCTCTACCCCCTGGACCTCTTCGAACCGGCCGCGCCCGTTCTCGTGGCGGTGGCGCCGCGCGGCACCCCGGGCTGACCTGCCTGCTCGCGGACGCCGCGTCAACCCTGCGTCTGTGCTGGAAGACAGAGATCCTTCCGTGACAGGTGTTCGATGAGGAAGGTGGCCAGGTCCCGCCGTGCGGCAGTGTCGGCTTCGACCTGGGCCAAGAACGCGCGGATCCCCTGGTCCGCCGGGCCTGCCTCCAGCGTGCAGACCCTCCGCCGTCACAGTTCTACAAGGTTCCGGCCCCCTCTGCGGAGCGGCAGGTCACCGAAGGCGGCGTCGTTGAGGGTGAGCTCCGTTGTCCGGGCGCTCTTGTACTCGTTGATCAGGATGGAGCGGTGGCGCGTCGTGAGGTTGGTGCTGGCGCGGTGCACGGTGAGGCAGTGCAGGAAGAGGACGGAGCCTTGCCGGGCTGACACCGGGACGGCCTCATGGTCGGCGGGTGTCCGCTCGTCGTGCCGGTGGCTGCCCGGCCAGACCAAGGTGGCACCGGATTCGGCGTCCATGTCGTCGAGGTAGATGAGCGCGGTGACCAGTTCCGGCAGGGTGTGCTGGTCGGTGTCGAGGTCGCGGTGCCAGCCCTCCTCGGCCCGCAGCCCGGAGGGGCGCAGGCGGGCGAATCCCATGTGAAGGTTGATGTCCGGCCCCAGGAGCTCGCCGATGATGTCGAGGACGCGCCGGTTGTGGATGAGGGCGTACCAGTCGTCCCCGGCGAGCGGAGTGTTGACAATCTTCCAGACGGCGTACGGGTTGTACGGGTCGAGTCGCGGCAGGGGGACCTGCGACGCGGCGTGGACATGCAGGCGGGGGTGCCGTTCGGAGGCTGGCGGATTGATGAGGGCGGAGAGCATCTGCTTCATCCGCGCCACCTCGTCCTCGGAGAAGATGTCCAGGACGAGGTATCCGTCGCGCTCGAATGCCGCGAGATGGTTCACTGCGTGGCTCCTCAGGTGCCGGTGCTGCTGTAACGGGTGAGACCGCGTCGCCACAGCACGACTGCGGGGATCATGAGCAGGGGGCCTGCCAGGGGGAACGCCCACACGAGGGGCGAGCTCGTCTTGCCGAGGATGTAGAGGCACGGGTAGTAGCCGACGAAGGCGAACGGGACGACGGTCGAGAACGCGGCGAGGACCCACTTCGGGTAGAAGCTCATCGGTAGTTGCGCGAAGCTGTCGAGCCGCCAGATCAACATGGACAGCATGGCGTCGTGCCGCAGCCAGAACGACAGCGAGGTGACGGCGAGATGCATGGCGGCGAAGACGAGTGCCGCGCCGAGGAGGGCGACTGGGATGAACAGCAGTACGTGTGCGGTAAGTTCGGTGCCGCTTACCTGGAGTGCCACCCCCATTGTGGCGAGGCCGATCACGATCTCGATCCAGACGTCCGTGTCGACCTTGGAGAAGAGGATGAGCATCAGTGGGTTGGCGGGGCGGACGAGGTAGTGGTCGAGTTCGCCGGAGCGAACCATGTCGGGGATGTCCAGGGTGCCGAAGAAGACGGTGTTCCACAGAGCACGGGCCACAGCCGTGAAACCGGTGAGTACGGCCCATTGCGCGAGGGTCCAGCCGTGGATCACGCCGGTGGTCGACAGCGCCAGCATGAACACGGCGGCACCGGACACCGCTTGGACGAGGGCCCCCAGATTGGCGAGCGCCACCTCACCGGGGTGCACCAGATGGCTGCGGAAGTTCATCCGGGTCGCGAAGAACGCGACATCCAGCGACTTCTTCCAGTCTGTGAGGCGCTCAGCCACCGGCGATCACCAGCTTGCGCAGGCTGCTCCAGGTGCACAGGGCGCTGGCCGCGGTCAGTAGCGCAGACCAGGCCAGCCCGATGATGATGACGTGTGCGTCGACGAAGGGGTCCTTCACCAGGGAGCCGAGGGGGGTGTAGAAGCCGTGTGCGAACGGGGTCCACACCACCGCGTCGCGCAGGGGTACCGGATAGAGGGAGATCGGCATCATTGACCCTCCCAGCAGGAGCAGCAGTGCTTCACGTACCTCGTTGAGGCCCTCGACGCGGCGGATGAAGAACGCCGAAAGTCCGATCATGTAGCTGAGGTTGAAGAGGATGACGAAAGCGATGGCGCTGGTCAGGGCGAGCTGGAGGGCGTAGTCGGCATCGAGGTCGAAGGGCAGCAGGAGTGCACCGCCGGCGAGCGCCGAGGGCAGGCCCACCAATGCGGTGATGCCCACGGTGCGGCCGACCGCGGCGGAGAACCACTGACTGAAGAAGCCCAGCGGGATGAGTAGTTCGGTGGTGATCCGGCCGTCCCTGATCTTGGCTTCGAGCTGGCGTGCGAGGCCAAGGTTGGGCAGGCACAGTACCCAGATGGTGCCCGCCGCGGCGTAGACCATGGTCTGGCGAAGGCTCAGCCAACCGGCAGGAGTGTCGTCCCCGGTGCCCGAATACACAGCCGTCCACAGCGCGGCCTGGAGGCCGATGAGCAGTAGGGCACCGATCCCTTGCGAGAAGGCTCTGGTTCTGTAGTGGAAGGAGAGCCTGATCTGCATGTGGGCCACGGCCAGATGCGGGCGCAGGGAATAGCGCGTCCGCCCCATCAGCCAGCCTTCCCGTAGAGGGTCTTGATGAGCTGTTCCAGGCTCGGCGCCTCCAGCTGGACGTCGTCGACCAGTGGATCGGAGAAGAGGGCGGAGAGTATCTCCGGGGGGAGGTCGCCTTGGGCGTACTCGAAGGTGGTGACGGTCCTGGCGGCCGTCCTGACCGGGACGAGACCGGGCGCGGAGGGCAGCGTATGGCCCTCGGCGTGGTGGACGACCAAGCGGCGGGTGCCGCTGCCGAGCCCGCGCAGTTCGGCGATCTTGCCGTCGTGGACGAGCCGGCCCGCGTCGATCATGACGATGCGGTCGCAGACGGCTTCCACGTCCCGCAGGTCGTGGCTGGCCATCACGATGGTGGGCGCGCTGGTCTCGCGGATGTCCTTGAGGAGGCCGCAGATGGCCTCGCGCGCGAAGATATCGAGCCCGATCGTCGGCTCGTCCAGGAGCAGCAGCCTCGGCGCGTGGAGCAGGGTCCCGACGAGCTCGGCGCGGGTCCTGTTGCCGAGGGACAGCTCGCGTACAGGGGTGTTGAGGTGCTTACCGATGTCGAGACGGGCCACCAGCTCCTCGCGGCGGCGGCGGAACAGGGCAGGTTCAATCCCGTAGACGCGCCGGATTAGTTCGTAGGAGTCCTTGACGGGCAGGTCCCACCAGAGACTGGCGCGCTGGGCTGCCAGATATCCGAGGTCGGCAGAGAGGGTGCGGCGCTCGCGGTGCGGGTCCCGGCCGTCCACGGTGACCCGGCCGGCCGTCGGGGCCAGGATGCCGGAGACCAGTTTCATCGTCGTGGACTTGCCCGCGCCGTTGAGCCCGATGTAGCCGACGGACTCGCCCGGTTCGATGCGCAGGTCAATGCCGCGCAGGGCCTCGACCTCACTGCGTTCACGGCGGACGAGCCGGGTCAGCCTCGAACCCGTCTCCGGGCGGCGCCGTACTTGATAGGAGCGCTGTACGGCGTCCAGGTGAACTCTCATGCTCGCTGTCCCGGGGTGGGGTTGATGCCCAGACGGTCGAGGGCCGCCACCTCCGCGGGGTCGAGCGGGTGGCTGGCGGCGTCCAGGTTCTCGGTCAGGTGGGTGCGGGAGACGGATTTGACGACTGCCGAAATGCCATGCGCCCGGTGCCAGCGCAGCAGGACCTGGCGCACGTTGCACCCGTGCCTGTCGGCGATCGCCCGGAGCACTGGGTGGGCCAGGTTGTTCTCGCTGAAGGGGCTGTGGGCCTGGAGCGCGATGCCGTGCGCCGCGTGGTAGGGGGCGACGTCCGCGTCGTAGTAGTGGGGGCCGAAGGCGATCTGGTTCACCGCGGGGACCACTCCAGACGCCTTGACCAGGTCGTCCACCTGCTCTGGAAGGAAGTTACTCACGCCGATGGCGCGGACCAGCCCTTCCTCCCGCGCTTCGAGGAACCGCTCCCAGATCCGCAGTGATCCCGCTGCGTCCAGCGGGGCGTGGACGAGCCACAGGTCAATGTGCTCGACGCCGAGGAGGTCGAGGCTGGTGCGCAGGACTTCTCGTTCGCGGCCCGCGTCCTCCTCGGGGAACTTGGTGACGACCAGGAGCTCGCCGGGGTCGATTCCGCTGCTGCGGATGCCTGCGCCGACCGCCTCCTCGTTGTGGTAGGCGGCGGCCGTGTCGATCAGCCGGTAGCCGAGCTCGATCGCGTCGCGGACACCTCGCTCGGCGGCCTGGCCCCACATCTGCCAGGTGCCGAGGCCCACAGCGGGCAGCTCGAACGGCAGGTCGTGCCCGCTCAACGGCCACCACCGTCCCCATGCTGGGTGAAGGCCTCGCTGACGGCGACGAGCACGTCGCGCGCGTCGGTGTCGCCGATCAGGCTGAAGTACCGCAGGGCGAAGTCCAGGTTGGAACGATTGATGAAGTTGCTGGTGACGGCGATCGAGCCGGTGAGGTTGTGCACCTCGTGTGCCCAGCCGCTGGGTGTGACGACGATGTCACCGGGCTCCTGGATGAACTCGCGGAGCGGGGAGTCATGGGTGCCCCTCGCGCACCCGGGCGGAAGCAGCCGCCACTCCTCGGCCCGCTTCGGCGGGTGGAAGGTCCACCGCTTGGTGCCGGCGCAGAGCAGGTTCCAGGCGGCGCTCGCCATCACGTCGACATGCACGGGCGAGCTCGTGCCTGCGGCGCCGATCATCAGCCAGCTCCAATCCGGGCGCGCGTCGGGTTCCAGGGCCAGCAGCCAGTTGAGGCGTCGTACCTCCTTCGGTACGAGCGCCGGCAGCGCGGGGTCGAACCGTGACACCGACTGGTGGCGCAGGTACAGCCCCCGCGGGCGGGTGGCCCGCATGTCGTCGAGGACCTCGGTGAGGGACACCGTCACTGGGCGGCGGTCCCGGTCCTCGGCCTCGACCAGGGGGTCTGCGCGGGCCCGCAGGTTCTCCTCACTCAGCGCAGCGAAGATCGGCCAGTGGCGGCCGGCTCCCCGCAGCAGGGCCGGTTCGGCGCCGCACAGAAGGACCGGGAGGTCGGCGCCGGCCGCCTCGGCGGATGCTTCAGGCGTAGAAGGGATCGACACGGGCCACCTCCATCCGCTGACGGCTCCAGTCGTCGCGGTGCCCGTCCAGGGCCTCGTCCCCGTACTCCTGCTCAATGTCGACGCGGGCGCGCAGCGCCTGCTGGAGGTTCTCCCGTTCCGACATGCACCGTGCCCGCTTGGCCGTCACCTTCTCGCGCGCCGCTTCCACGGAGTCCGATCGCCGGAAGGGGGTCTCGGGCACCGCGACGGTGCACAGGGGGGCCGCCCAGCACGTGGTGCAGGAACCGGCCTCGACGGAGTCGCGGAACATGGCGAGCTGCTCGGCTCCGGCCATCGGGTCAACTCCCCGGTCGGTGTGGCCGACAGCGAAATCCGGGGACTGGTACTCGTAGGAGGAGTAGAGCGTACCGTCGGATCCGAGGACCAAGTATTCATTCCCGGGTATCAGCTGCATGCCGAGCAGATGCCTGAGGCGCGCCCCGCCGTCGCGTTCCGGCTGGTTCAGCACCCGGTGGAACGAGCGGTGCAGGAAGCCGTGGCTGAAGGCGAAGTGGTAGCGACCCGACTGCTCGCGTTCCTCGTACGTCTGGTGGTGGGAGCGTACGAAGAGGTCCCACACCCGGCGCTGCTCGCCGAATATTTGCTCGAAGTCCGCGTAGGACTGCTCACCGCCCGGCAGCAGCAGGTCGAAGTCCCACGCCAGGGCGCGGTGAGCGGTGGGCCATTCGGAGAAATACCGGTAGAGAGCAGCCGCGTTGAGTGGCGCCGACAGGACGCAGATGAGAGCGACCCGTGTGGAGAAGTACTCGGGCCAGTTCTCGGCGAGCCAGTCGGTGCGCTTGCGCACCCGGTCGTGCGTGCCCTTGCCCCGCCGGTCGACGCGGTAGCGGTCGTGGTTGGGGCCGTCGATCGAGATGTTGAGATAGATGTCGTGCTCGACGAGGAAGTCGACGATCTTCGGGGTCAGCAGCATGCCGTTGGAATTCACCTGGAGGACGAGGTTCTCCAGGCGGGCTCCCACCTCGCGCTTGCGTTCCTCCAAAGCCAGCACGGCCTTCTTCAGTTCCTCAAACGCGAGGAGTGGTTCCCCGCCGAAGAAGTACACGGCCCGAGGGGCGGAGTCCAGTTTTTCCTCGCCTGTCACGAACAGGTCGATGGCGGCCTTCACCATGTCCGCCTGCGGCGATGCGGTCTGGTGGGGGCGGGTGTGGGCGTAGGCGCCGCCGTAGTAGCAGTATGTGCAGCGGATGTTGCATTGCTCGGTGGGGTTGAGCATCAGGACACGGACGCGCGGCGTGTCCACCCGCGCGTCGGCGGGGAGTTCCGGGAACTGCCAGCCGGACTCCTCGAACGGCATGACCAGGGACGTCAGACGCCTGATCACCGCGGTCGGTACCGCTGACCAGTCCTCCGCCTGGAGGAACTCTGCCTCGTCTCGGCCGATGGCATGGATGCGGCCGGTGACGGGGGTGTAGAGGTGGTGGGTGTCCCGGCCGCGGTCTCCCTGCCACGCCTTGTAGATCCAGGTGCGGCCTTGGTGGACGCGGATCGTGACATCATGCTCCCCGGCGTTGACGCCGGTGACGGTCGCTCCGTGCGTGCGCAGTGCGGGCCGGTCGTGCTCCGCGATCAGCTGCCGCTGCCAGCCGTGCAGGGAGCGGATGCCCGTGCCGTCGGACCCCTCGTCGCCTGGGGTGGCCGTCTCCGGGGCCGTGTCCGCCGTCGTGCCCGTGCTCATCCGGTTGTCTCCCGTTCCCGAGGGTGTTCGAGCAGTGCCCGTAGGCATGTCATGACCAGGGCCGAGACCGTTGCGCTGGTGGCCCGGTTCTCCCGGTCGTCCTGGAGCGCCTCCACGATGTCCACCGCCACCACCCGCCGCGTGCGGCAGACGTGCTCGACCGCGGCGAGCAGTTCCCGCAGCCGGTAGCCGCCAGCCTCCGGATGTCCGGTGGCCGGGAAGTCTGCCGGCTCGATAACGTCCAGGTCGATCGACAGGTACGTCGGCCGGTCGTCCCGGTCCGGTGCCTGCTCCGTCGGGCCATACGGGTAGGCGTAGGCGCAGCCCAGGGCGTCTGGCAGCGGACCGCAGTCGGCGGGCAGGTACGTCCGTACGCCGTACAGATCCGCGTCCGAGATCGTGCCGACCTGGAGCAGGTGGCCGAGAAAGTCCGCGTGCGTGATGTCGGTGGCGTCCGGCATGGGCCGGGCGCTGAAGTCGCAGTGCGCGTCGAAGCAGATGAATCGCAGGGGGCCGTGCACGAGCCCGGCTCCGGTAGCCGCCGGTGCCGAGAGGCTGTGGTCGCCGCCGATGAAGATGGGGAGGGCGCCCGTTTCGGCGAGCTGTTCCGAAAGGCGGGTGAGGGTCTTGTAGTAGGTGCCGCGGCCGACCCGTGGATCGATCGGCACCGAGCCCAGGTCCCCTATGTCGAATACCCTGCGGCCGGACAGCACCGTGCCGCGGGTCACCGGGTCGATCATTCCGCCCAGCGCGCCGTTCTCGTCAACCGTCCAGCCGTGGGCGGGGCTGAGCTTGCGGAAGATCTCCGGGCCATGTCGCTGGCCGGGAACGCCTGGCACTCCGGCATCGAAGGGCAGTCCCAGGATAACGGCGTCGGCGGTCAGTTCCCCGGTGAGCACGGCGTCCAGGTCAGCAGAGGGAAACCCGAGTGCGCCCAGGCCTGGACGGATGGGGGCCGTCACCGGTCGCGCTCGCTGTCCCGGCGGGCGGTGTCCGCACCGGAGACGGTGACCAGCCCGCAGCGCAGAAGAGCCGCCATGAGTGCGGACACGGATGTCACGGGTGCCCCGGCCTGCGCGGCCAGTTGGGCGACGGTGAGTCGGCGGGCCCGGACGAGTGCCTCGATCGTCGGGTGGTGTCCGGCGGGCAGCGCGAAGTCCTGGTCGGCGGCCGTGACGATGACATGGTCCCCTTCTACGCGGACCGGCGGAGGCAGGACGGGTACCAGCTCCACCACGTCCTCGCCGCAGGGGCGGGTCTTGCTCACGTCCCAGGGCAGGCTCGCCAGGTTGCGCCCACCGGAGGCATGGCGTTCTGCGGCGAAGAAGTCGTTCAGGCGCAGGTTCTTCGCCTCGGCCAGGAACGCCTCGATGATTCGTTCCAGCTGGGCCTGGTGTGTTTCGGGCGAGGCGGTGCGGTCGAGGCTCTCGCGGATCTCGACCCGGCCCAGGGCCTGACGGGCGGCCCAGCGCAGCCAGTCGTACCCGGTGCGGCGGGTGAACGTGAAGGTGAGGTGCAAGCTGGTCTCCCCGCCCCCGCGGACGGTGTGCCACCAGCCCCGGGGCACGTGGATCACGTCCCCCGGCACCAGGGTCTTCTCGAACAGCACAGTGTCGGGGCAGTTCACCGGATCGCTGTTGCCGTATTCGGGCAGGGGGAACTCTTCGGAAGGCCCGTGGACCTTCCAGTGCTTGGTGCCGAGGAGCTGGACGACGAAGGTGTCGACCTCGTCGAAATGGCTGTCGAAGGCCTGCGCGTCGTCGAAGGTGACGAACAGGTTGCAGGCCGCTGTCTCGCCGGTGATCCGCATGACGTCGTCGGTCGCGGCCCGGACACCTGGATGGATGCGGTCCAGGGAATCGATGATCAATGTGGCGCCAGCCCGCATGAGCCCGAACACCTGCGGCAGATCAAAGACCCGGTGTCCGTCCAGGGATGTCGTGTACTGGTGCTCGGGCAGTCGCTTTCCCTGTGCGCACAGAAAGAAGTCTGCCGGTACGGCGGAGCCCCGCGAAAGAATCTCGTTCAGTCCGGCCCATGAGAAGCAGTCGTCCAGGAGCGAGGGGTCCAGGTGCCGGAATACGACATCATTACTGACCTGATGGGTGGAGAAATCCGGTCCGAGTTCCCCCGACAGGGCGCGGCCGAACCGCGAGGCAAGTTTCGTCATATTCCCTGAATCACTCTCGTACGGCTATGGAATGCCTGCAGAGCAGATTCCGTGCGCATCGAACTTCGCAGCTCGATGCACACGGAATCCCATAACTCGGTGCTAACTTACTTGGTCGCCCTGGCTACTTCGCCGAGTCGGCGAACAGCTTTGCGAAGTCCGGGACGCTCGGACGAGCATGGGTCTTGGCGAAGGTCGCGCGAGCCCGGTCGGCTACCGGGGAAACACGGACCTCGACCTCGGGGAATTCGAGGTCGGCGGCGGCGCGGTCATTGGAAGAGCTTGCCATGGTTTACCTCCGTAGGCAGATGCCGTTGGCACTTCCCTTTGAGGCTATGACACGGAAACTACCGTGATCAAGAGACTGGAATCCGATGGATGGAATATGGACGTCCATTTATCGACCTCGGCGAGAAGATGCAGCGATATTTCGCCAACTCTGGCTTGCTATGCATCAAGTTTGGCTGGTTAGTGGATTGCGATGTGGGGTCTTTTAGCCCGCGTAAGGTTGCGGGCGGCCATTTTCTTCACAACTGAGAGACCGCTCACCGGGATGGTGGATGAATCAGATTGCTTCGGGCTGTGACGGGATGCGGGTTCTGTGATCGTTGCGTTGTTGCGTCCTGATAGTTCGCATTTCCGGGGGAATCGAGGATGCGATGGCGTGAGTGTTGACGCCCGCACCAACGTGCTCACCTGCGGCGGATGTCCGGCGCAGGCGCACGACGTGACGAGGCACAGCCCCCGGCACTCCATCGGTGCTGGGCGTCAAGGACCAGCCATACCCATGCCCGGTATAGGTAAGGAAAGGTGCGGACGGATACGGGCGCCCGGTCTTGTCGAGGGGCATCGCTGTCGTCCGCACAGTCCCCGGTCACCCACCGGGCGATGCGCGTCACCCCGGGCGCGACGGCGGCAAAACATCTCCGTCCTGCCTTGGCGTCGGGACAGCGCGACGCAAGTGAAGGGGGTCGGCCCACGTGCTCGGGTTGCCTTTCCAGCGAGGAGCACCGAATGGTGCATGACGCAGGGCGGTGTAGGCGGCAGTCGCGGCGGGGATCTTGAATGGCATCGCCATGGCACGGCGCCCGCATATGCCGACAGTCCCGGCCCGATTCCACCCTTCGCCCCGATGCGACTCACGACGCTCCTGGCCCGTTCCGGCCGTTGGTGCTGCAGGGCCTCGGCGGTCCCAGCCACCCGGTCGCCGCCCGGTGCGAGGGTGCGCTGGTGGCCGCCGCAGCAACAGCCACCCGCACCTGGGTGCTGTAGATCTTGGGACGTCCCGAGAGCGGGCGTCCTTGAGCCCGTCCGGCCCCTGGAGGACGAACCGGCCACGCCACTTGCGGACCGTTTGCACGGCGACCGCCGGCTCCCGCGCGATGGCGCCATTGCTCAAGCCCTCAGCGGCGGCGAGTATGATCCGCGCCCGGAGAACTTCTCTCACCTGCGCTTTTGTCGTACCGGCCACCCTTGTCAGGTGCTCGCGCGTCGCCTCGGCCAGTTCCACCGCCACGGCATTCACGCCTGGCGCCCCGCCGGTCCGCCGCAGCCGAAGACGCCTTCATGAACCGGTGATCCACTGTGCTGCCCGGTGGAACGCGGCGGCGTGGCTCATCGGTCGCAGGCGAGGGTGTGCCAGCCGCTTTCGAGGAGGTCGAAGGCGCGGGTGACGGCCTGACGGGGATCGTCGTGGCTGCGGGCGGCGCGGGGGGCTTCAAGGGCGAAGTGGGCCAGGGCGGCGCAGGCGGGATCGGCTTCGGGCAGGCCGCTCTCCTCCGCGATGACCTGGGCGAGAGCGGCGGTGTGGCGCAGCCACATGCCCTGGAGGTAGTCCCGCAGTGCCGGAGTGTTGTTCACCAGGTCGACGAAGGCCGTGAAGCGGGCGTCGCCGCCCGCGGGGGCCAGGCGGTAGCGCAGCGCGTGCTCGCGCAGAGCCGCGGGGATCGACTGGTCCTTGACTCGTTCGCGTACGGCGGCGAGGAGGCGGGCCTCCTGGTCGGCGTCCTCGTCGAAGACCAGGGCCTCCTTGGCCGGGAAGTGCTTGAACAACGTGGTGGTGGACACGTCAGCGGCATCCGCGATCTCGCGGATGCCCACGTCGTCGTATCCGCGCTCCAGGAACAGGAGCAGGGCGGCATCGGCGATGGCCTGGCGGGTGGCCGCCTTCTTGCGCTCACGGCGCCCCATCGGCGCGGTCGCGGGGCCGGTATCGGTATCGGTCATACCCAAGAGCTTACCCCCATGGGTTATACAACTCCAAAAGTTGAGCTGTTGCACTTAGTGGGTTGGTGTGCTCTTCTGAAGCAACGGCCGCGGGGCACTGCCCGGCCCCCTTCTTCGCTTCCCATGACCGAAAGGAGTGATCAGCCATGTCCGCGTCTGCGTCCCTCATGCCGGGGCCAAGCTCCACGCCCGGCGCCAAGGACGCCGACCTGCATACCGCCACCGACAGCACCCACCAGACCTCCCTCACCGCAGGGATCGCCTGCGCCCTGGCACTCATCGCCGCCCTCTTCGTCAGCGAAGTCCCGCTGAAGTAGGCCGGCCCGCCGCCCACCACCGACGACGGCAAGAACACCCCCGCGCACGGCAGCACAGTGCTGTGAGAAACGAACGGAGCCCCACCATGAACACCACTCCCACCCCCCGCATCGCCATCATCGGCGCCGGTCCCGGCGGTCTGACCTGCGCCCGCATCCTCCAGCAGCGCGGCATCACCGCCACCGTCTACGACCACGAAACCGGCCCCGACGCCCGCGACCAGGGCGGCACCCTCGACCTGCACGAGGACAACGGCCAGATCGCCCTGCGCGAAGCCGGACTGCTGGAGGAGTTCTTCCAACTGTCCCGCCCCGAAGGACAGGAGATGCGCCAGCTGGACCCGGCCGGCACGATCCTCTTCCACCACACCCCTGAAGAGGGCGAACGCTTCAAGCCGGAGATTGACCGCGGCCAGCTGCGCGACCTCCTCCTGCGCTCGCTCCAGCCGGGCACCGTGCGCTGGGGCCACACCCTCAAGTCCGTGGACGGCCCCGCGAACGGGCCCCGGCACCTGCACTTCACCGACGGCACCACCATCGAAGCCGATCTCGTCATCGGCGCCGACGGCGCCTGGTCCAAGGTCCGCCGCGCCGTCTCACCGGCCACCCCCCAGTACAGCGGCGTCAGCTTCCTCGAAGCCTGGTTCCACGACGTCGAAACCCAGCACCCCGACATCGCCGAACTCGTCGGCCGGGGCGGCGCCGCCGCAGCCGACGGCGACCGCGGCCTGTTCGCCCAGCGCAACAGCGGCGACCACATCCGCGTCTACCTCATCCAGCGCGTCCCCGCCGACTGGATCACCACCCACGGTCTGACCATCCAGGACACCGACGGCATCCGCGCATTCCTCCTCGCGCAGTACCGCCACTGGTCACCCCGTCTGCGCCGGCTGATCACCGACAACGACGGCCTCTACGTCGACCGCCCCATCCACGCCCTGCCCGTCCCCCACACCTGGCAGCACAACCCCACCGTCACCCTGCTCGGCGACGCCGCCCACCTCATGCCCCCGCTCGGCGCCGGCGTCAACCTCGCCATGCTCGACGCCTGCGAACTTGCCCTCGCCATAGCGAACAACAACACCTTCGACGACGCCATCCACACCTACGAGCAAACCATGCTGCCCCGTTCCCACCACATGCAGCAGCTCCTCGACAATGGCGCCGAGGAGCTGCTGTCCACCGAACTGCCCGACTTCACCACCGACGACACCCACTGACCACCGCAGCGCCACTCGGCGCCGGGGCGCCCTTGATGTCCACCGTTTCGGTGACGGGGTAGACATACCGGTAGTTCGTTAAATCCGGTGGTGGCGTGGGTTGACGGCAGGTCGGGTTGGTCGTAGGCCGGTGGTAGAAGCCAACTGGCCTGCTGGGGGCTGAAGATGACTGCTCGCCGTCCGTGTCCGCCTGCGCCGGGACCGTTGGAGGATTACGCGGCCCGGTTCGACGACCTCTTCTTCAGCCTGGCCCAGCGGCGAGGGTTTCGCGAGTACCTGACCGGGCTGCTGGCGCCGCGGGACCGGAACAAGACGATCACCTGCCTGGCAGGCGCGGAGCCGGTGGCCGGTGCGGGGATGCCGGGGGTGCAGCGGCTGCAGTTCTTCCTGTCCGAGTCGCCCTGGGAGGCCGAGCAGATCAACGACCGGCGGCTTGAGCTGCTGCGCGAGCAGCCGGCGACGGCTCCGCACGACGGCGGGGTCATCGTGATCGACGACTCCGGGGACCGCAAGGACGGCACGGCAACCGCACACGTGGGCCGGCAATGGCTGGGCCGGTTGGGCAAGACGGACAACGGCATCGTCACGGTGACCACGGTGTGGACCGACGGCCGTGTGTACTACCCGCTGCACGCGACTCCCTACACCCCCGCCCACCACTTCGCCCGCGGCCGCTCCGATCCGGCCTTCCGCACGAAACCGCAGCTGGCCGCTGCCCTCGCGGCCCGCGGCAAGGAGGCGGGCTTCGGCTGCCGGGCGGTGATCGCCGACTGCGCGTATTCCGTCGGCGACACCTGGTACCTCGCACTGCGCGAGGCCGGGTTGGCCTACGTGGTGGCGCTCAAACCGCACCGCGGCACCTGGGCCCGGGCCGACCAACCACACACCCCCATCGAAGCGGCCCACGCCCTGGCCTGGAAGGATGCCAAGCGTCCCGGCGACTGGACACCTGTGGAGCGTCACTTCCGCGACGGGCACACCGAGACCTGGTGGGCCGCCGACGCCCGCCTGGGCGGCTACGGCCCAGACTCACCCTGCCGACTGGTCGTGGCCACCACCGACCCGGCCCGGCTGCCGGAGAAGGCCACCTGGTACCTGGCCACCAACCTGCCACACCCCGACGCACCCCACGCCGACACCTGCCCGCACCCGCCGGCCGACCTCGCCGAGATCGTCCGCCTCTACGGACTGCGGCCCTGGATCGAGCAGAGCTACAAACAGATCAAGGACGAACTCGGCCGGGCCGACTTCCAGGTCCGCTCCGACCGCGCCATCCGCCCCCACCAGACCCTGGTCAACTGCGCCTTCTCCTTCTGCTGGGACCAATGGTTCGCCCCACCCGGCCCCCTGGATGCCACCGCGCCGGACCCCTGCCCCGACGAAGGGCCAGAGAGGGGGACCGGCCCCGTCCCACCAGCCCCAACAGCCTTGCTGGCCCAGGGCCTTACGCGCCATCCGCTCCTGGCTCACCCCCGCCGTCACCCTCCACCGGTGGTGGCATGCCTGGACAGACAAGGACCCACCCCCCGACCTCCAGGCCCTGATCGACGCGGTCACCACCGGACACGGCATTGACCTCTACCGCCGGATTTAACGAACTACCGTTACTGAGGTTGAACTCGTGGAGTCGTAGGGGCTGACGGCTCGTCGCTCGTGCGCTATCACCGAAGGCATGCGGTATCCCATAAGGAGGCGGGCTGACCGCCGAACGGCAGCAGTTCCGCGAGGAGTTACGGCTCAGGGCGGCCGAGAGGTTCGCCCAGGGTGAGGCGAGCCCGGCGATCGCGAAGGACCTGCGGGTCAACGTCCGGTCGGTGCAGCGGTGGCGGCAGATGTGGGACGTGGGCGGTCCATTGGGCTCTGCAGTCGCAGGGGCCGGCGTCGCTGCCGAGGCTGAGCCAGAAGCAGTTCACGCAGCTGGAGGCGGAGCTGGCCAAGGGGCCGGCCGCGCATGGCTGGGAAGACCAGCGTTGGACGCTGGCGCGGGTCAAGACGGTGATCGGCCGACGCTTCCACCTGGCCTACACGGTCCAGGGCGTGCGCAAGCTCCCGGCGCGTAACGGCTGGTCCTGCCAGGTGCCGGCCCGACGGGCCATGGAACGGGACGACGACGCGGTCGCGGGGTGGGTCAAGGAGGTGTGGCCGTGCGCGGAAGACCCGCGGCGGCCCGTGGAGCCTGGCTCGTCTTCGAGGACGAAGCCGGTTTCTCCATGACGCCGCCGCAGGCGAAGCTGGTCGCAGCCCGGCCGGACCCCGGTGGTGCGGGTCCGGGGCCGTTCCCGCAGGCGGATATCGATCGCCGCGCTGACCTGCTACAGGCCCGGCCACCGGTCGGCTGATCTACCGGCCGCGCCGGGACGACGGCGGCCGGCGCGACGGACGCAGGAGTTTCTCCTGGCGCGACTACCGCGACCTGCTGATCGGCGCACATCAGCAGCTCGGCGGCCCCATCGTGCCCGTCTGCCCACTCCCCAAGACCCTGACATCCCACTTCTTGCGTCTCCGCCCCGCATAGCGGCCGCCGAATTCGCCAACGGTGTCCTCGAAGTGGTATAGCCAGACGGGTTTGTTTGGTTCCGCTGGTCCGGGCTCGTCGGAGGCTGTCCGGCCTCGTTCGGGGCGGGGCAGGAGGCAGGTTTCGGCAGGGCAGTCGGGCGCAGCAGCCTCTTCCCGGTGGAGCCCGGCAGTAAGTCACGCGATCTCCTCACAGCGGCTGTGGTCGCCGTGAGGGTCAGACCAGTCCTTGCAATGGGGGGTTTTCCCCATCGTGGGCGGGACTGTGGCTGCGTAAAGTCGCAATGACTGATCACCGATCCAACTCGCTCCATACGGGGGAACTTCATGCGACGCCTACAGACGCGCGTCCTTGCACCAGTGGCTTTGGCCGCTCTCACCGTCGGCGGGCTCTCCGCGTGCTCGGCCCTCGACCAGAAGACCTTCGAGGACGACGCCAAGGTGCCCCAGAAAATCACCTCGCTCCGTCTCGACAGCGGGAACGGCGGGGTGAAGGTGGACGCCTCGGCGGACATCTCAACGGCCTCCGTGCACCGAAAGGTCAACTACCGTGGTGACAAGCCCAGTGGCACGTCCTTCAGCGTCGAGAACGGCGTCCTGACGCTCTCCGGCTGCGGCAAGAACTGCGGCGTCGACTACGTCGTCAAGGTGCCCGCCGGTCTTCCGGTCACGGGAGGCACGTCCAACGGCAGCCTCACACTGACCGATGTCGGCACGGTCGACGTGCACACCAGCAACGGCGAGATCGCAGTGAACAGCGCGAGGGGCCCTGTGAAGCTGAGCACATCCAACGGTGACGTCAACGTCAAGGACGCCGAGGGCGGCGACATCGACACGCAGACGTCGAACGCCGAGGTGGCGATCCAGACGGCCACCCCACAGAACATCAAGGCCCGCACTACCAGCGGCAGCCTCACGATCACGGCCCCGCCCGCCAAGTACCAGATCTCAGCGAACAACTCCCACGGCGACAAGAAGGTGGCGTTCAAGAACGACCCGTCGGGCAAGTACCGCTTGGATCTGTCGACAACGAACGGTGACTTGACTGTGGAGTCGGCAGGCTAAGTAGGGTCGGGGACTGGCGCGGTGGCTGACGCTCCGTTTCCAGTCCCCGCCGCTCCAAATCGTGCATGCAGTTCTCCCGCACACGGCTTTCCGACATCGTTCACCGGCTGGCATGCGCCTCGCCCTGTGCACATTTCGGGTAAGACGGTAGACCCCGAGCCGAGTGATCCACCCGTATGTAAACCGGGTGGTCCAGTTCCTGCCCGCGAGTCTGTGTTTCGTGCTGGCGAAAATGGCCAGACGCTCGTGGACGTAGCCATCGACCACGTTGAGCTTCCTCCCGGAGTTCCCGTTGCGGAAGTACGCTGCCCAGCCCCGCAGTACGGGGTTGAGGTCGGCCACCACGGCGGATACTGGCCGCGCAGTCTTCGAGCGAGCGGTCGCCACGCGGACTTTGTCCCGCAGCACCCGCATCGCCCTGGATGAAGGCCAGCGTTGCAAGTAGTACTTGCCCCGCCATTTCCACGATTCCATCTTCCGGTGGTGGAAGCCGAGGAAATCGAATCCCTGCCTGCCTCGGGTGAGGCAGACGATGCTGGTCTTCTCAGGATGCAATCGCATCCCGAGCCGTTCCAACACCTGCGCTGCCAGCTCGCGGGCCTGTTCGGCCCGCTGTTCGGTCGGCGACAGGACCACGAAATCATCGCACTACCTCACCAATGTCCCCAGCCGGCGCCCTTCGCTCTGCCACGCCTCATCGAGAACGTCCAGCGCGATATTCGCCAACTTCCGCCCGACCAGGGCGATGACGGCTTGTCGATTCTGTCCGGCCACGCCGTACTCCCCCGAAGCTGAGTCCGTCACCGCTCGCCGTCTCCCCCGCCCTGCCTATGCCCACGTACAAGCGCCTTCGCCCCAACGACCAGGCCCACCACGCTCACGATTACCGCAACCCCCACAACGGCCACGACACCGCCGACGACGAGGAAAGCCACCAGCACCGCCCACAGGGGTGGATCACCGTCCATCGGCCGCCCTCGTTTTTGTTCGCCACGTACGTGTCACGACGTGCTGTCACGCATGCACGGTTCCCGCCACTCCCCCGCAGCCATCCCGGCGACGTAGACGGCCCACATGCCCGCCATCAATCGGGCAGAGCCGTTCCCCGACCGTGATCATGGCGGGGTCCATCGGGATGGACCGGGGCATGACGGCCTCCCCGCGCGGCGGGTCAAAGGGCCCGGCAGCCGGCAGATGCTCAGTCCTCACCGACTTGCAGGAGCGCGACCACGAAGTCGCCTCCCCGGCCGGCGACTACCCCGTCGAAGGAGTGCCGGGTGACCGAATTCCACCCCCGTCCGTTCTCCCAGGAACCATCGGTGTTGGAGAACCACTCCGACCCCGGCCCCAGAACCGACACCGCCTTCACCACGGCCCGCTTCACATGGGCGCGGTCGCGACGCGCATGCCCGGGAAAGACCAGGCTGTCGGCCGAGAGGTTGACCATCAACTCAATCGCCGACTCCCGCGTGATGGGGCGCAGAGCCGCCTCTATCTCCCCGGCCGTGGTGGGTCCCGTGGCGCCCTCTACCGCCTCATGAGCCCAGTCGGCCTCAGCAGCCTTCGCAAGGTCGTGGACATGGTGCGCAAGGTCGGCTCCGGAACTCCAGCACCAACGTGCGTACACACTCGCTTCGCTGGCCAAAGAGTTCAGAAGCACTTCAAGAAGATCCGCGTCGTTCATGACGGCATCCTCGCAGGGGCCCGGTCTTCAGATCCCCTCCCTGCCGCTGTCTGACCGCCTCGTAGAGGTGGGCTGGGTGGCGGACTAGGGCCTGTGTGATGTCGTGATCATTCGGCGGTCTTCAGTAGGTCGTCGACCCAGATCATTGCGGCGCGGAGGTGGAGACCGGCGAGGTAGC
>NZ_JBHWUR010000055.1:0-48174 GCF_042737755.1 Streptomyces sp. NPDC059994 | reverse complement strand
GTGATGCGCGTTACGGCCCGTCCGCCGCGGCACGGCGGTAACGGACGGGGGGGGGCCCCGCACATCGACGGGGGCCCCTCCTCGTACAGCTGCGTACGTCAGTGACCCGCACCCGTGCTCGCCGTGCCCGACGGCTTGCCGCCCTTGCCGGGGGTGTTCGACGGCTTGCCCGAGGGCTTGCCGCTCGCCGGGGCGCCCGGCGTCGTGGACGGGGCGCCGCCCGGAGCGCCCGGCGTGGCCGCCGGGGGCTTGGGGAGCTCGCTGGGGCCGTAGCCCTCGAAGAAGCTGGTGGCGGGGACCACGAACGCGCGCAGCGTCACGCCGCCGGTCCTGCTCAGCTGGAAGGTGACGGGCTGGGCGTCGCCGTTCTTGGCGGCCTCCTTGCCGTTCTCCACGACGGCGGACGCGTTGTCCTTGCCGCCGAGGAGCAGCGAGCCGTGCGCGGGGACGGTGAGCCCGCTCTGGCCCTTGCCGGGGGAGAGCTTCACCGTGGCGCCCGAGGCCGCGAGCTTGACGGCGTCGAGCGTCTGCGGCTTGTCGCCGTTGTTGAACACGGTCGCCGTGATCACGGCGGGCCCGGCCGCGTCGGCCTTGGGCTGCGTGAGGACGGTCGCGTTCTGGATCTTGATGTCACCCACCTTGACGGCGGCGTTGTCCGGCTTCACTTCGAGCGTCTGCGCGTCGTTGCCCGCCGAGCATGCGGCGAGAGAGGCGAGCGAGAACGCGATGGCAGAGGCGGCGAGGGCGCCGCGTCGAAGGCTGCGGCTCACGGCGGCGGCAACTCCTTGGACGTAAGGACATCTAAAGGACGGCTAAGTCTGTGTCAGCTGGCTTAGGTTACCGAGCCGTCCCCACGAGCCCGCACCCGACCCGCCCCTCGGCGCGGGTCCGCCGCGCCCGGACCCGTACGCCGTTCGCCCCGCATCCGCCGAGCGCGCCCCCAGAACCCTCCCCGGAACCCCCGTGAGACGTCCGCACCCGCTCTGATCTCGGTGTTTCGCGCGCCGTTCACATATCGCCGGTGATCAATTCTCCGGACCGCCACGTATTCCTTACCGAAAACCCCCCGGCCCGGGTCCGTTGATCAATTCACGAAAAAGTCCCGGTCACGCCGAACGGGTGACCGATCACCGAACGGAGCAGTGGAAGTTCACCGCTTGGAACCCGACAAAACGGGATGTTTAGACCACTTGAGGGGGGTTGCGAAGAGTGTGACGGGCATGTTTCCCTGCCCCCGAACAGCCGCTCCGACCTGCGAATACCCCCTCCCGTGAGCCCTCCGCAGCACGTTCCTGTTGCTGTTGTCAAGCCCCGAGATATGCCCTGACCTGCGAAAACGCCATTCAGAACAGGCTGTTCTCGTGTTACCCTGGATAGCCACGGAAGGGGTACCTGTCACATGACGTTCAAGGTTGGCGACACCGTGGTCTATCCCCATCACGGGGCCGCGCTGATCGAGGCCATTGAGACTCGCCAGATCAAAGGCGTGGACAAGACCTACTTGGTGCTCAAGGTCGCCCAGGGCGACTTGACGGTACGCGTACCCGCGGACAATGCGGAGTTCGTAGGCGTACGCGATGTGGTCGGGCAGGACGGGCTGGACCGGGTCTTCGAGGTGCTGCGTGCACCGTTTGCGGAAGAGCCCACCAACTGGTCCCGTCGCTACAAGGCGAATCTTGAGAAGCTCGCCTCCGGCGATGTCATCAAGGTCGCCGAAGTAGTGCGCGACCTGTGGCGTCGTGAGCGCGAGCGCGGACTCTCCGCGGGTGAGAAGCGCATGCTCGCCAAGGCGCGCCAGATTCTGGTGAGCGAGCTGGCACTCGCTGAGAACACCAACGAAGACAAGGCCGAGGCCCTTCTCGACGAGGTCCTCGCGTCCTGACACTGGTAAGTCCGGGGGCTTCGCCTCCCGGAGGACCAGCATTGCCGCGGTGCCCGCTGACCAGCAGTGAACCTACTGCTGCGTCGCCGGGCGCTGCGGCATGTTCGGACATCATTCGTACGCCCGGCACCCGCAGCGGCGTGCCGGGCCGGGCGGAGTGCCCGACCGGTCGTCACGGAAGGGGCCGGTCAGGGCGTTGAGCCAGCTTGCTGAGGCCATACCCATGTCGCCGAAGGACACAAACCTTGTCTGAGGAAACGCGCGTTTTCCGCACGGCCGCCGTGATTCCCGCGGCCGGCCGCGGCGTGCGGCTCGGCCCGGGCGCCCCCAAGGCGCTCCGCACGCTGAACGGCACGCCCATGCTCATCCACGCCGTACGGGCGATGGCCGCCTCCCGCGCCGTCTCGCTCGTCGTCGTCGTGGCCCCGCCCGACGGCGCCACCGAGGTGAAGAACCTGCTGGCCGAGCACGCGCTGCCGGACCGCACCGACTTCCTCGTGGTGCCCGGCGGCGAGACCCGCCAGGAGTCCGTCCGGCTCGGCCTGGACGCGCTCCCGCAGGGTATCGACGTGGTCCTCGTCCACGACGCGGCCCGCCCGCTGGTGCCGGTCGACACCGTCGACGCGGTGATCGAGGCCGTACGGGACGGGGCCCCGGCCGTCGTCCCCGCGCTGCCGCTCGCCGACACCGTCAAGGAGGTCGAGCCGCACGCCGACGGCACCCCCGAGCCGGTGCTCGCCACGCCCGACCGTGCCCGGCTGCGCGCCGTCCAGACCCCGCAGGGCTTCGACCACGCCACCCTGGTGCGCGCCCACGAGAGCGTCACCGGCGACGTCACGGACGACGCGTCCATGGTCGAGCGGCTGGGCCTGAAGGTCGTGGTCGTCCCCGGCCACGAGGAGGCCTTCAAGGTCACCCGCCCGCTGGACCTTGTCCTGGCGGAGGCGGTCCTGGCCCGCAGGAGGGCGAACGATGGCTTCTGAGGCGCCTCCGGCACAGCAGCAGGTCGCGGCCCCCGGCGGCAGCCCGCAATGGATGCTGCCGCAGGTGGGCATCGGCACCGACATCCACGCCTTCGAGGAGGGCCGCGAGCTGTGGTGCGCGGGCCTGCTCTGGGAGGGTGAGGGCCCCGGCCTCGCGGGCCACTCCGACGCCGACGTCGTCGCCCACGCCGCCTGCAACGCCCTGTTCTCCGCGGCCGGCCTCGGCGACCTCGGCGCCCACTTCGGCACCGGGCGCCCCGAGTGGTCCGGCGCGTCCGGCGTCACGCTCCTCACCGAGGCCGCGCGGATCGTCCGGGCCGCGGGCTTCGGCATCGGCAACGTGGCCGTCCAGGTGGTCGGCCCCCGCCCCAAGATCGGCAAGCGGCGCGAGGAGGCGCAGAAGGTGCTCTCGGACGCGGTCGGCGCGCCCGTCTCGGTCTCCGGCGCCACCACCGACGGCCTGGGCTTCCCCGGCCGCGGCGACGGCCTCGCCGCGATCGCCACGGCGCTGGTGTACCGGACCGGATGAACACCTTCCGGCGGCGGCCGGAAAAGCTCGGCGGATACTCGCCGTAAAGCTCGCCCGAAAGCCTGCCGCAAAGCCCGCCGCAAAGCCCGCCGGAAAAGCTTCTGTCACACTTCGGTGCCCGGTGGCCCGAGGGTCGCGGGGCACTGCTACGGGCCCACTACCCTGGAGTGGTGACTATTCGCCTGTACGACACCAGCGCCCGGCAGATCCGTGACTTCACCCCGCTCGTGCCGGGCTGTGTCTCGATCTACCTCTGTGGCGCGACCGTGCAGGCCGCCCCGCACATCGGGCACGTCCGCTCCTACCTGAACTTCGACATCGCGCGCCGCTGGTTCCAATACCGCGGCTACGACGTCACGTTCGTCCGCAACGTCACCGACATCGACGACAAGATCATCGCGAAGTCGGCCGAGCAGGGCCGCCCTTGGTGGTCGATCGGATACGAGAACGAGCGCGCCTTCAACGACGGCTACAACGAGCTGGGTTGCCTGCCGCCCACGTACGAGCCGAGGGCGACCGGGCATGTGCCCGAGATGATCGAGATGATGCGCGGTCTGATCGAGCGCGGTCACGCGTACGAGGCGGACGGCAGCGTCTACTTCGACGTGCGCTCCTTCCCCGGCTATCTGGAGCTGTCCAACCAGAACATCGACGACCTGCTCCAGCCCGACGAGGGCGTCGCGGGCAAGCGCGACCCCCGCGACTTCGCCATGTGGAAGGCGACGAAGCCGGGCGAGCCCGACTGGGAGACGCCCTGGGGCCGCGGCCGTCCCGGCTGGCACCTGGAGTGCTCGGCGATGGCCCACAAGTACCTGGGCGGCGCCTTCGACATCCACGGCGGCGGGCGCGATCTGATCTTCCCGCACCACGAGAACGAGATCGCCCAGGCCAAGGCGTACGGCGACGCGTTCGCCGCGTACTGGATGCACAACGCCTGGGTCACCATGTCCGGCGAGAAGATGTCCAAGTCGCTCGGCAACTCGGTCCTCGTCTCCGACATGGTCAAGCAGTGGCGCCCGATCGTCCTGCGCTACTACCTGGGCACCCCCCACTACCGCTCGACCATCGAGTACAGCGTGGAGGCCCTGCGCGAGGCCGAGTCGGCTTTCGCGCGCATCGAGGGCTTCGTCCAGCGCGTCGTCGAGAAGGCGGGGGGCGCGGTCGAGCCCGCGGCCGAGGTCCCGCCCGCGTTCGCCGAGGCGATGGACGACGACCTGGGCGTCCCGCAGGCCCTGGCGATCGTCCACACCACGGTCCGCCAGGGCAACAGCGCACTGGCCGCCGACGACAAGGAAGCGGCCGTCGCCCGGCTCGCCGAGGTCCGTGCGATGCTCGGTGTCCTGGGCCTGGACCCGCTGGACGCCCACTGGGCGGGCGAGGCCGACCGCGGCGAAGATCTGCACGGGGCCGTCGACACGCTCGTACGGCTGGTGCTCGAACAGCGCGAGGCGGCCCGCGCCCGTAAGGACTGGGCCACCGCGGACGCCATCCGCGACCAGCTGACCCAGTCCGGCCTGGTCATCGAGGACAGCCCCAGCGGCCCCCGCTGGACCCTCGGCCCCCGCTGACGGGGAAGCGCGATGTGCCGCCCGGGCGACTGCGCGGCACACTTCATATACGTACGTACGCAGGACCCACGGACGCCACGACGCCCCGTAGGTCGCAGAATCACGGAAACAGGTAGGTCATGGCCGGGAACAGCCAGCGCAGGAACCGCCGCACGTCCAACAAGAAGGGCGCGACGGTCGGCAGCGGTGGCCAGCGGCGCCGGGGTCTGGAAGGCAAGGGCCCCACGCCGCCCGCGGAGGAGCGCAAGAAGCACAAGAAGAACCGCATCGCCACCGCCAAGGCCAAGCAGGCGGCGACCCGCCGCCCGGCCCCGCGCCGCGGCGGCCCCAAGGGCACGTCCGAGATGGTCGTCGGCCGCAACCCGGTCTTCGAGGCGCTGCGCGACGGCGTCCCGGCGACCACGCTGTACGTGCAGCAGTACATCGACAACGACGAGCGGGTGCGCGACGCGCTCCAGCTCGCGGGCGAGCGCGGCAACATCAACCTGATGGAGGCCCCGCGCGCCGAGCTCGACCGGATGACCAACGGCCTCAACCACCAGGGCATGGTCCTCCAGGTCCCGCCGTACGAGTACGCGCACCCGCAGGACCTCCTGGAGGCGGCGTACGACAACCACGACGAGCCGCTGATCGTCGCCCTCGACGGCGTCACCGACCCGCGCAACCTCGGTGCGATCGTCCGCTCCACCTCCGCCTTCGGCGGCCACGGCGTGGTCGTGCCCGAGCGCCGGGCGGCCGGTATGACGGCCGGCGCCTGGAAGTCCTCGGCGGGCACCGCGGCCCGTACGCCGGTCTCGCGCGTCACCAACCTGACCCGCGCCCTGGAGGAGTACAAGAAGGCCGGGGTCACGATCGTGGGCCTGGCGGCCGACGGCGAGCACACGGTCGAGCAGCTGGAGGCGCTGGGCGGCCCGGTCGTCATCGTCATCGGCAGCGAGGGCAAGGGCCTGGGCCGCCTCGTCGGCGAGACCTGCGACTACCGGGTGCGGATCTCGATGCCGGGCGGCGCCGAGTCGCTGAACGCCGGTGTCGCGGCGGGCATCGTGCTGTACGAGGCGGCGCGCCGCCGCAAGGGCTGACACCCCCGTACGCCTGACGCCCGTCCGGCGTAGGTGATCTTGACGGGCCTCGGACAGATCGGGCCCGTCAAGGCAGTGTCCTAAACCTCCATCACTCGGTTAGATGAGTGTGGACACCAGAACGCCCCGGCCCGGGTTCGACGATCAGCCTGCCCTGAGTATGGTCAAGGTGGACTCGGACCCCGCGCAGGTCATCGTCAACCACGCCAGTTTCCGGGTGCATTTCGCCCCGAAGGCCCAGCCGAAGCGCCTGGCGAGGATGCCGGCCGGGCAGCGGACGGCCCGCCGCCGGGCCCCGGTGGTGTGGACCGGCCGGGCGGCGCCCGGGGCGACCGGCCTGCTCCAGGCGGTGCGCGGCCTGGACGCGCCGGGCACGGGGCTCGACGCGGGCGCCACCCAGGTCATCCCGCGCACCGGCGAGGACACCAGGCCGACGCCGGTCGTGGTGGGCCCGCGCTCGCCGCTCGCGGACTCCGGCGGCGGTGCGGAGTCGGCCCTGCTCCAGGCGGTCCGCCAGAGCCCGCACGGATACGCCCAAGGGGCGTACGGGGGCGGCGGCTTCGACGAGTTCGAGCGCGGCTACGAGGGCGACGCCTTCGGCGGGTCCGACGTGCCCGACGGCCCCGCCACACGCGGGCAGCGGCACGGCGTGGACCAGGTGCGGCACGCGTACTACCCGGGCCGCCGGATGAACCTCGGCGTGGTCCTGCTCCCGCTGCGCGTCTTCCTCGGCTTCATCTCCGTGTACGCGGGGATGGGCAAGCTCTGCGACCCCGTCTACTTCGACGGCGGCGAGCGCGGCTCGATGATGAAGTGGCTGAACTCGCTGCACCCGTGGGGCCTCGCCGAGCCGCTGCGCGACTTCGCGCTCCAGCACCCGGTCGGGGCGGGCCTGTCGGTGGCCTTCGTCCAGATCGTGGTGGGCGTACTGACCATGATGGGCCTGTGGCAGCGGATCGCGGCGGTGTTCGGGGCGCTGCTGTCGGCGGCGCTGCTCCTGACGGTGAGCTGGCAGACGGTCCCGGCGTACGACGCGCCGGACTTCATCTACCTGGCCGCCTGGTCCCCCCTGATCACGGCGGGCGCGCCGGTGTACTCGCTGGACGCCCGCCTCGCCGGCGAGGCCTGGCGGCGCCTCGGCCCGCGCTCCACGCTGTGGGAGCTGCGGCGGCGGGTGCTGCGGCGGGGCACCGTCATGGCGACGGTCCTGGTCGGCCTGACACTGCTGATCGGCTCGCTCCTGGGCGGCGCGGTCCGCTCCACCGAGATGGTGACGGTCCCGGGGCCCAACTCCGACCCCACCAACTACCTGCCGGGCACCCCGCTGGCGCCCACGCCGCACGCTCCGGTCGTACGGCGCCCCGGCTCGCCCAAGCCGTCCGCGAGCGGGTCGGCCAAGCCGTCCGCGAAGCCGTCGAAGCGGGCGGCGTCCAAGGCGGTACGGCAGCCCGGGACGGTCGGGGGTGTGCCGAGCCAGACGTCCCAGGGCACGACGGGCCACAAGCCGCCGCCGTCCCGCCACCAGGCGCCGGCGGCGCCGCCGTCGACGAGTTCGGGGCCGACGTCTACGGGGGGTGCGTCGACTCCGTCGGGGGGGACGGGGTCTACGGGGGGTAACCGGAACCCGATCGGTGGGCTGCTGGGCTGACGGGGCTTTGTTCCCCCGCCCCGCCCCTTCCCGCTGTGACATGTGCGGCTCCGCCGCGTGGCCTCCGGGTGGGGGAGGGGCGGAGGTTTCCCGGGGGCTGCTCCCTCGGACCCCGTTGCGGGGCCTGCGGCCCCCGCATCTTGTGGGGCTTCGTCCCGGCCCCCTGTTTGGCTGCGGGCTGTGTGTGGCTGGTCGCGCAGTTCCCCGCGCCCCTCAGCCACCTCCAGCCTCTCCGGCGTTTGAGGAGCGGGGGGCAGGGAGCGTAGCTCCCGCCCTTCAGGGGCGCGGGGAACTGCGCGACCAGCCCCCACCCACCCGCAGACGAGCGGGGTCCCGGGGCGAAGCCCCAGCAGGGGTGCAGGGGCGCGACCCCGCCCGGGGGCACGGGGGCGTAGCCCCCGGGAGAACCACCTGGGGCCAAAACCCCTCAGTGGCCGCCCGCCGCCAGTTCCTTCGCCGCCTCCGTCAGGTCCTTCGCCGTGTCGATCGCGCGCCAGTACGCCCCGTGCGGCAGCGGATAGCCGGCCAGGCGGCGCTCGCGGGCCAGGCGCGGGAACGTGGTGCGCTCGTGGTCGCCCCGGTCGGGGAGGAGAGCGGTGAAGGCTGACGAGAACACGTACACGCCCGCGTTGATCAGGTACGGCGACGGCGGGGACTCGATGAAGTCCGTGATGTGGCCGAAGGCGTCCGTCTCGACGGCGCCCCAGGGGATCCGCGGACGCGCCAGCGCCAGCGTGGCCGTCGCGTCGCGCTCGCCGTGGAAGGACGCCATCTCGCGCAGGGAGAAGCGCGTCCAGATGTCGCCGTTCGTGGCGTACCACGGCTGATCGGGGTGCGGCAGGTGCGCGGCCGCGTACTTGAGGCCGCCGCCCCGCCCCAGCGGCTCGTTCTCGACGACCGTCGTGACGCGCAGCGGCAGATCCGCCGAGTCCAGCCACTCCTGGAGCACACCGGCGAGATGGCCGCAGGAGATCACGGCGTCGGTGACGCCCTCCGCGGCCAGCCAGGCGAGCTGATGGCCGATGATCGGGGTCCCGGTGCCCGGGATCTCGACCATCGGCTTGGGGCGGTCGTCGGTGTACGGACGCAGTCGTGAGCCCTGGCCGCCCGCCAGGACCACGGCCTGCGTCGGGAAGGTCGAAGTCGTGCTCGCAGTCATGCGGTGAACGATAAGCGGTACGGCGGAGCCGGGGTCGCTCAGGACTCCTGGGCCACGCCCGACGCGAACGACGTGTCGCAGACGGGGCGCGAGTACGACTGGGCCTTCACGGGCCCGTACTGCTCCACGGCGGCCCGTCCGAGCGCCCGCGCGATCGACATGCAGTGCTGGGCGAGCGAGGGGCGCCGCTCCACCTCGCGCTGGAGGTGGGTGAGGGCGGTGCCGGGGTCCTTCTCCTGGAGTTCGACGAGGAGCGCGTCGCGCAGGAGGTCCTGCGGGGTGCGCGGCTTCGCGCGTACGGAGACGTCCTCGGAGGAGGCGGTCAGCAGCTGCGAGTCGCTGGTCCCGGCCCAGTTGACCCGGGTGACCGCGAGCGTCCCGGAGAGGACGAGGACGACGGGCAGGACGAGAGCTAGGGTGCGGCCGATTCGGCGGGCTGTGTGCGTCACGGAGGCGAGCGTAGCGGGGGGTGATGACTTGGCGACATTCAGTCACCCGGTCGGGGGATGGTTCGAGGGGCGTTTCGAATTCCGTGTTGACGAACGCAGTTCGAAATGGGCGGTCTGCCGGGGTATTTGTCGACAGCCGCCCGCCGGGCCCCGCAAGAGAAGAGCTCGGCAAATGAAGAGCTCGGCATATGAAGAGCCCCGCACCCCGGTAGGTGGGTGCGGGGCCGGCTGACGTGCCGCCGTACGTCAGTCGCTGAGGCGCTCGCCCGTCGAGGTCGAGAAGACATGCGTCTCGCCGGGGCGCGGGACCACGTGGAGCTGGGTGCCCTTCTCGGGGACCGAGCGGCCGTTCACGCGGACCACGAGGTCCTTCTGCTCGCCGCCGACCTCGGCCGTGCCGTACACGTAGCCGTCGGCGCCGAGCTCCTCCACCACGTTCACGGTGACCGCGAGGCCCGCCGGCTCCGCGTCGGAGTCCTTCGAGAGAGACGCCAAGGACGCAGCCACACCGCCGTTGTGCTCGACGATGTCGAAGTGCTCGGGGCGCACGCCGACCGTCACCGTGCGGTCGCCCCTGTCGGCGGCCGCGGACAGGGCCTCGCGGCTCACCGGGACCACGCTGTTGCCGAACTTCACTCCGCCGTCGGTGATCGGGACCTCGACGAGGTTCATGGCGGGGGAGCCGATGAAGCCCGCGACGAAGAGGTTGGCCGGGCGGTCGTACATGTTGCGCGGCGAGTCGACCTGCTGGAGCAGCCCGTCCTTGAGGACCGCCACGCGGTCGCCCATGGTCATGGCCTCGACCTGGTCGTGGGTGACGTACACCGTGGTGATGCCGAGGCGGCGCTGGAGCGAGGCGATCTGCGTACGGGTCGAGACGCGGAGCTTGGCGTCGAGGTTCGACAGCGGCTCGTCCATCAGGAAGACCTGCGGCTCGCGGACGATCGCGCGGCCCATCGCCACGCGCTGGCGCTGACCGCCGGAGAGCGCCTTGGGCTTGCGGTCCAGGTACTCGGTGAGGTCGAGGATCTTCGCCGCCTCCTCGACCTTCTTGCGGATCTCCGCCTTGTTGACCCCGGCGATCTTCAGGGCGAAGCCCATGTTGTCGGCGACGGACATGTGCGGGTACAGCGCGTAGTTCTGGAACACCATCGCGATGTCCCGGTCCTTCGGCGGGAGGTGGGTGACGTCGCGGTCACCGATGCGGATGGCTCCGCCGTTGACGTCCTCCAGGCCCGCGAGCATCCGCAGGGAGGTGGACTTTCCGCAGCCCGAGGGGCCGACGAGGACGAGGAACTCGCCGTCCTCGATCTCGATCTCAAGCCCGTCGACCGCGGGCTTGGTGGAGCCCGGGTAGATCCGGGTCGCCTTGTCGAACGTGACAGTGGCCATGGGAGACCTGTCCCTTCACCGGCAGGAACGTGCCGGACGATCCGAGTAGAGGGAGAAGTGGTGTAGTCCACCTGAGTGGGCTGCCGGAGACGCTACCCGCCGATGTCCGATCTGTCAGCAGGTGGGAGAGGGGAACTTCCTGGAGCTCCCGATCGTGCTCTGTGTAGAGTGAGGGAGCCCTCGCGTGGGGGTGCGATCGCACACGCTGCCGCCTTAGCTCAGTTGGCTAGAGCGCTTGACTTGTAATCTTGAGGTCGTCGGTTCGATTCCGACAGGCGGCTCCACCGAAACACCGCGTAACACCGTGTCCCGGACCTTCCTGGTCCGGGACAATTGTGTTTCAAGGGGTGTGAGGGAAAAGGGGGTCGGGGAGTCGTATGAGTCGTCGTTCCAGCGGGCTGGCCGGGGTGTGGGCGGAGGCGCAGCGGCAGCAGCAGCGCCAGCAGGAGGCCCAGCACCGGGCGTCGGTCCAGCAGCAGCGGCAGCGGGAGCGCCAGCAGCGGGAGTACGAACGGGATGCCGCGCGGGTCCACCGCGAGCAGCGGGCGGCCTACCGGCAGAGCCGGGAGGCGGACGCCCGGCAGCGCTCGCAGGAGCTGGACGCGCGCGTGGAGGCGCTGACGGGGCTGCTGGCGGCGGGGTGCGCCGAGCCGCCGTTCCGTACGACGGGTCTGCTGCGGGAGGAGGCCGTCGAGCCGTTCGCGCCCGGGGCGCTGGCGCAGCCGGTGGCGATGCCGGACCCGGCGCGCTACCAGGCCCAGGGCGGCTGGCGCCGCGCCCACGCCCAGCAGGAGGCGCAGGCCGCCTACCAGCGGGACTGGGACGCCGCGCAGCTGGCCGAGACCGAGCGGCGCCGCCACCTCGCCGACTACCGGGCGCGGTACGAGTCGTGGGCCCAGGGGCAGCTCGCCGAGGTCCGGGGCCACAACGCGGGTGTGGCCGACCTGGTGAGCGGATTGCGGGCGGGCGAGCCCGACGCGGTCGTCGAGTACTTCTCGGCGGCCCTGTACGCGGCGTCGGCGTGGCCGGAGGGCTTCCCCCGCCAGGTGTCGTGCGCGTACGACCGGGGTGCCCGGCAGCTGGTGGTCGACTGGGAGCTGCCCGCGCTCGACGTGGTCCCGGCGGCCAAGTCCGTGCGGTACGTGGCGAGTACGGACGAGGAGCGCGAGTCCGCCCGCCCGGTCTCCCAGCGGCGCGCGCTGTACCGGGACGCGCTGGCGCAGAGTGTGCTGCTGGTGGTGCGGGACCTGTTCGCGGCCGACGAGTTCGGCGTACTGGAGTCCGTGGCGCTCAACGGCTTCGTGGACGACGTCGACCCGGCGACGGGCCGGCGGGCGGAGATCTTCCTGGCGACGGTGATGGTGGACCGGCCGGCGTTCCAGGGCCTGAACCTGACGCAGGTGAGCGCGGTGGACTGCCTGGTGGAGGCGGTGCGCGGCCAGCTGTCGGCCCGCCCCGACCAGCGGACGGCGGTACGCCCGGTGCGCCGCCCGGAGGACGTGGGCTCGGGCGTCCTCTCGCACGGCGCCGACTCCTCGCACTCCACCGAACCGGACCTGTTCCTGATGGACCCGATCGAATTCGAGTCCCTGGTGGCGGAGTTGTTCCGGGCGCGCGGGATGGGGGCGGTGACCACGCAGCGCTCCAACGACGGCGGGGTGGACGTGGAGGCGGTGGACCCCGACCCGATCAGTGGCGGCCGGATCATCGTCCAGGTCAAGCGCTACCGCAACACGGTCCCGCCGACGGCCGTCCGGGACCTGTACGGCACGGTCCAGGGCGCCGGGGCCAACAAGGGCGTCCTGGTGACGACATCGGGCTTCGGCCCCGGCTCGTACGCCTTCGCCCAGGGCAAGCCGCTGACGCTGGTGTCCGGGGCGGAGCTGGTGGACCTGCTGCACGAGTGCGGGCTGCGGGGCCGGCTGGGGGAGCGCCCGGTGCCGGCCCAGCGGGGCCCCTCGGACACGATCCCGGACACGCTGGTGGACGTCTCGGCGGGAGTGCCGGTGGACCTGCCGGACGCCGACGAGTCCGCCGACTCCGCCGACTCCGACTTCAACGTCCTGGGCATGACGTGGACCGGGTCCGTCGTCCTGGACGTGTGCGCGCTGGTGTGCGCCGGGAGCCGGGTGCTCGACGACGACCACTTCGTCTTCTTCAACAACCGCGAGATACCCGGGGGTTCGGTTCGGATGGTGCCCGGAGCGCTGGGCGACCGGGCGGCGGTCCGGGTGGCGTTCGACGCCCTGCCGCCCCGGGCGGACCGCCTGGTCCTGGTCGCCTCGGTCGACCCCGAGGCGAACCCGGACGCGGACCTGGCCGGCTTCACGGACGCGGGCATCCGCCTGCGTGACGCGGCGGGCACGGAACTGGACCGCCTGGAGGTCTCGGACGGCCGCACCGGCGAAACGGCCCTGGTCCTGGGCTCGTTCCGACGCCGGTCGGGCGACGACTGGGACTTCGTGGTGGGCGGACGGGGGTACCGGGGCGGCTTGGAGGAGCTGATCGGGGACTTCGGGATCGAGGTGGAGTAGGCCCCACCCCGCCCCCTTTCCTGAACCCCCCGGGGACGGCGGGGATGAGCGTGGGAGTCCGCCCGGGGTGCCGCCCCGGACCCCGGGCGGGGGCTCCGCTCCCGCACCCCCTCGCGGCCGGCCCGGCGGCCCCTCAGTGCCGCCCGGAAAGCCGGTCGGCCAGGACTGCGATGCGGTCGGTGCGCGCCGCGTGCCTGGTCAGCTCGCGGCGGTCCGCCTCCCGGTACGCCGCGTACATCCCCTGTACGCCCAGCCAGCGGAAAGGTTCCGGCTCCCAGCGGCGGACCTTGTGGTTGACCCAGGGGAGCGTGGTCAGGTCGGTGGGGCCGGACTGGCCGGAGTCCTGCTGGACCAGGTCGCGCAGGGTGCGGGCGGCGAGGTTGGCGGTGGCCACGCCCGAGCCGACATAGCCGCCCGCCCAGCCGAGCCCCGTCGAGCGGTCCAGGGTGACGGTGGCGCACCAGTCGCGCGGCACCCCGAGCACCCCCGACCAGGCGTGCGTGACCTCGACCCCGGCGAGCTGGGGGAAGAAGCGGAGCAGGATCTCGCGCAGGGCCTCGATCGTCTCCGGCTGCGTACGGCCGTCGTTGTCGGTGCGGGAGCCGAAGCGGTACGGCACGCCGCGCCCGCCGAGCGCGATCCGGCCGTCGGCGGTGCGCTGGGCGTACATGTACGCGTGCGCCATGTCGCCCAGCGTCTCGCGGCCCTCCCAGCCGATCGTCTCCCACAGCCCGTCCGGCAGCGGCTCGGTGGCGATCATGGACGAGTTCATCGGCAGCCAGGCGCGGCGCTGGCCCTTCAGGGACGCGGTGAACCCCTCGGTGCAGCGCAGGACGTACGGGGCGCGGACGGTGCCGTACGGAGTGACCGCGTGCTTGGGGCGGATCTCCGTCACCGGGGTCGACTCGTGGACGGTCACGCCCAGCGCCTCCACGGCCGCCGCCAGGCCCTTGACCAGCTTGACGGGGTGGATGCGGGCGCCGTGCGGGGTCCAGGCGGAGCCGACGGCCCCGGCGACCCGGATGCGCGCGGCCGTCTCACGGGCTCCGAGCAGCAGCCGGTCCTTCTCGCCGAATGCGAGCTCGGTGGTGTGGAAGGCCTTGAGTCGCTCCGACTGGGCGGGGGTATAGGCGACTTCAAGTACCCCGCCCTGGTGGACGTCCGCGTCGATCGACTCCTCGGCGGCGGCCCGCACGACCTCGTCGACCGTGTCGTTCATGGCCCGTTGGAGGCGTACGGCGGCCTCGTGGCCGTGCAGCTTCGCGTACCGGTCGCGGCCCGCGATGCCGTTGTAGAGCCAGCCGCCGTTGCGGCCGGAGGCGCCGTAGCCGCAGAAGCGGGCCTCCAGGACGGTGATGTTGAGGAAGGGGACGGCCTTCTTGAGGTAGTACGCGGTCCACAGCCCCGTGTAGCCGCCGCCGACGATGACGACGTCCGCCGTCGCGTCGCCGGTCAGGGGCTCGCGGGGGGCGGGGATGCCGTCCTGCGCGTACCAGAAGGAGATGCCGCCGTTGATCGTGCGCGTGCTCATGGGGCTTGTTGGTACACCGCTGGATGAGGCCTGTCCAGATGCGGAATCCGCAGGTACGGAATCCGCAGGTACGGAATCCGCAGCCGGGGACGGGGGCCGTGCGGGACCTTCGTCCCTATGGGGTGGGGACCTTCGGCGGGTCCAGCCCCACCGTCCTGATCGACGCCAAGCGTCCGCCGGGCGTCGGCTCGGCCAGCCTCGACGCGGACGCCTTCGCGAAGGTGCTCAAGGACGCCGGTATCTCCTGACGGTCTCCCGTGCCGCCGCCGCCGGACTCCAGGGCGCGCCCCGGCCCCGTACGAGCGGGTAGCAGGCGAGCCCGACGAGTACGGACGTGAAGTGGCCCAGGTCCGTGAAGGTGCGGCCGGTCAGGAGCGGGGTCCCGTACAGGACGAGGACACAGGCGGCGTACACGTATCGCCAGGGAGCCGCGATCCGGTAGGTCAGCACACCGACGACGCCCGCGAGGGCGTAACTGACGCCCACATCCAGGGTGTTGACTGCCGAGTGCGGGGCGACGCCGTGGTGCACCGCCCACAGCAGCGCGCCCTCGCTGAAGTAGGTCGCGAGCACGTGCGCGAGGACGACGACCGCGAGCCAGCGGCGGGTGCCGAGCCAGCGTTCGGCCTGCGCGTGGAAGACGGAGTAGAGGACGGCGTACGGGAGCCAGTGGCCGCCGTCGATCCACAGGGCGCTGGTGATGAGTACCCGTACGGGATCGCTGGACAGCTCATGGATGTTGGTGGAGCGCTGCCGCAGGAAGTCCTCCTCGAACTCCGGCGACATGTGGTGCAGGGCGATGGTGGTGACGAACAGGACCGCCAGCCAGAAGTACGTGCCGGGGGCGCTGCGGACGTAACGCCGCCCGGCGTGCACCGCGCGGCGCGGGCGCGGTCCCGTCCGGAGGAATCGGCTCATGGGCCGATTCACGCACGTGGGTAGGGTCGGGCGGGTGATCGACATCCCGGCGGGCCGGTCGCGACGCGGACGAGAAGCAACGGCGAGGCGGGCCGCGCCTTCGTGGCCGCGCTGCCCGGCCGGGCGGAGGAGTTCCTGGTGCGCTGGGGCGGAGCAGGTGGAGGTGGCGAGGCGGTACGGGGCTGGTGAGGCCTCCTGGTGGGGCGGCCCGGGGGGCGTCCCGAGGGGCGTCCCGGGGGGGCGTCCCGGGGAGCGGAACGCCCGCGACCGCTCCGCCGCCCCCGGGCTACCCTGCGGCCATGATTCGTACCGCGACGCCCGAAGACGTCCCCGTCATCCACGCCATGGTCCGCGAGCTGGCCGAGTACGAGAAGTGCCCGGACGAGGCGCGGGCGACGCAGGAGCAGTTGCACGAGGCGCTGTTCGGTGAACACCCCGCGGCTTACGCGCACATCGCCGAGACCGACACCGGCGAGCCCGCGGGCTTCGCGCTCTGGTTCCTCAACTTCTCGACCTGGCGCGGGGTGCACGGCATCTACCTGGAGGACCTGTACGTACGCCCCGAGCAGCGCGGCGGCGGCCACGGCAAGGCCCTCCTGACCGAACTGGCCCGCATCTGCGTGAGCCGCGGCTACGGCCGCCTGGAGTGGTCCGTCCTGAACTGGAACGCCCCGTCCATCGCCTTCTACGAGTCGCTGGGGGCGCGACCGCAGGACGAGTGGACGGTTTATCGGCTTGCGGATGGGGCGTTGGGGGAGCTGGGGCGGGTGGAGTAGCCCGTCCTACCCGGCGGCTGGAGGCAGACCGTTGCGGGCTCGGTCGCAGTGCGCGCATACGTAACGCTTGCGGGCCACCCGCTTCGTGGCCGCCGGGTCATGGTGGATCTCGCAGACCCGCGACAGCTCGGAGTCCTCCGGCAGGTTCTCCTCGCGCCGTCAGCCTCCGAGCTCAGGTTCCCCTGCGGTCAAGCCCGGGCCAGCCGCAGGCTTCGTACCGCCAGTGTCGCCGCCTCTATCCCGCTCGTGAACGCGACCTCCGACAGCACGCCCGGCGCCGCCACCTGGTCGCCCGCGAGGAACACGCCGTGGCCGCGGTCGACCGCGGGGCGGTCGCGCCAGGTGGTGCCGGGCAGGTCGACCGCCCCCGTACGCCCGGCCGCGAGCGCGTCGCGGCGCCAGGCGATCCGCCGGCGCCAGCCCGCGAACGCGGCGTCCAGCAGCCGCTCCCCGCGCGCGACGCCGTCGGCCTTCGACTCGTGCGGGGCGATCGGGAACTGCGCCTGGAGCAGCTGGTGTCCGGCCGGGGCGAGGGTGCGGCCGGCGGCGGTGAAACGTTCGATCCAGCCCGGTGTCTCCAGGTCGGAGACGACGAACGGGTCGCCCCGGCGCGTACTGAGCCCCAGGTCGAGCAGGGCGGTGCGGCCGCTGGTCCAGCGCAGCGAGTCGTCGCCGAGCAGGCGCCGGGCGGCGTCGAGGGAGGTGGCGACGACGACGGGCCCGTGGTCCTCGGGGAGCGCGTCCACGCGCGCGGTGGTCTCCACGTGCACCCCCAGCTCCCACGCGCGCGTGGCCATCCGGTCGACGAGCGCGCCCCACCCGCCCACCGGATAGCGCGCCTCGGGCGGCAGCGCGGCGGCGCGGTGCAGCCGCTCCTGGACGAACGCGGCGGAGAGCGAGCCCGGGTCGTGGTGGAAGAGCGCGACGGCGGCGTAGTTGGCGGCGGCGCGGGCGGCCTTGGGGCCGACGACACCGGCGGCCCAGGAGGCGAAGTCACGGTCCACCGGGGCGGTTTCCGGACTCTGCCGGGCCAGCTTGAGCAGGGCCAGAGGCGGAGTGTGGCGCAGCGAGCCGTCCCAGTGGAAGCGGAACCGGGCGGCTTCGAGCGGCGGTACGGAGACGGCCTGCCCGAGCAGCCCGCGGTGTTTGAGCCAGGCCCAGTGCGGGCCGCCGTTGTAGAGCACGTGCGGACCGTCGTTGGTGAGGTACGGACCCTCGGCCGTACGCGCGCGTCCGCCCAGCGTGTGATGCGACTCGTACAGGTTCACCCGAGCGCCGGACTCGGCTGCGGTGATGGCCGCGGTGAGCCCGGCGAGGCCGCCGCCGATGACGGTGATCCGGTCCATGACGCTCTCCTGTCGCTGTACGGGCACTCATCGTTAGAGACGGAGTAAGGAGGGTGGAATGTGACAGGAAGGGGTGGGGCGGTTGTCAGTGGCGTGGTCCAGCATGGAGTCATGGCGAAGAGGGCGAGCGAAGTGACGACAGTGCGGCGTCCGGAGGTGCGGCTGCCCCCGCTGGCACCACACGGACCGGCGGAACTGGAACCGGAGGGCGACTACGACGGCCTGGAGTTCCGGAACCTGGACCTGTCCGGCCAGGAGGGCACCGGCGCCCGCTTCATGGACTGCGGGGTGTACGGGTGCGTGCTGGACGAGACCCGCCTGCCCGGCACCCGTTTCATCGACACGGTGCTCTCGGGCGTACGGGGCGTGGGCACGGACCTGTCGCGCGCGTCCCTGCGCGATGTGGAGATCCACGACGTACGCATGGGCGGCGTGCAGCTCCACGGGGCGGTCCTGGAGCGGGTCCTGATCCGCGGCGGCAAGATCGACTACCTCAATCTGCGCGATACGGATCTACGTGACGTGGTCTTCGAGAACGTCGTCCTGGCCGAGCCGGACTTCGCGGCGGCGCGCCTGGACCGGGTGGCGTTCGCGGGCTGCGAGCTGCGGGGGGCGGACTTCACGGGCGCCCGTATGAAGGACGTGGACCTGCGGGGCGCGGCGCTCCTGGACATCGCCCGGGGCGTGGACCGCCTGGCGGGGGCGGTGATCACGCCGTCCCAGCTGGTGGACCTGGCGCCGGCGTTCGCGGCGCAGGTGGGGGTGCGGGTGGTGGGGTGAGGGGGCCGCTCCGCCCTGCTCTGCCCTAGTCCACCAGACGCGGGAAGCGGGACTGGAGGGTCCAGATGACCGGGTTCTCGGCGAGGTCGTCGTGCATGTCGCTGAGGTCGGCGATCACGTCGTGCAGGAAGTCGCGGGCCTCGCGGCGCAGCAGCCGGTGGCTGAAGGTGAGCGGGGCCTCGTCGCCGGGCATCCAGTCGGCCTCGACGTCCACCCAGCCGAAGCGGCGCTCGAAGAGCATGCGGTCGGTCGACTCGGTGAAGTCGATCTCGGCGTACTGGCTCCGGGAGGCGCGGCTGCCGCGTGGGTCGCGGTCGAGCGCCTCCACGGTGTCGCAGAGCGCCCACGCGAAGTCGAGCACCGGCACCCATCCCCAGGCTGTGGACACTTCGCGGTCCGCCTTGGTGTCGGCGAGGTAGACGTCTCCGCAGAAGAGGTCGTGGCGGAGGGCGTGTACGTCTGCGCGGCGGTAGTCGGTTTGTGGGGGGTCGGGGAAGCGGTTGGAGAGGGAGTAGCCGATGTCGAGCACGCTCGATGGTCCCATGGCGGGGGCGGGGGCCCGTTCCTGAGCCCCCCGGTGGCCGGGTCCGGTCCGCACCCCGGGCCCCTCTTCACGAGGCTGGGCCCCGTGCCCCGGCTGGTCCGGCGGCGGGCCGGCGGTCGCACGCGGGGCTTCGCCCCGGCCCCCGGCGTCCGGCGGCGGGCCGGCGGTCGCACGCGGGGCTTCGCCCCGGCCCCCGGGGGTTTGCCCACCCTGCCCGCCCGTTGCTGGGGTCGGGAGGGCTCGGCTCCTGGGGGTTTCCCTCCCAGACCCGGGGTTCGTCTGCGGGTTCGGTGGGGGCTGGGCGCGCCCCTTCTTGGCCCGGTGTTTGGCTGCGGGCCGTCTGTGGCTGGGCGCGCAGTTCCCCGCGCCCCTTTCAGGCAGAACGGGGCTCGGGCACATTTCAGGCCCTCCGGCGGGTGAGGAACGGGGCCCAGGCACCTCCAGCCCCTCCGGCGTTTGAGGAGCGGGGGCAGGGAGCGAAGCTCCCGCTCCTTCAGGGGCGCGGGGAACTGCGCGACCAGCCACAGACGACCCGCAGACGAACGGGGGCCGGGGCGCAGCCCCGGCGGGGGTATCGGGGGCGGAGCCCCCGGGGTGACAGGGCGGTGCGGCCCTGGGTGGCCGCGCGGATCGCCGCGAAGAGCTCCTCCGGGCGCTCAGCCTTCAGCAGGCACCCCGTCGCCCCGGCGGCGATCGCCCGCGTGATGTCCGCGTCCGTGTCGTACGTGGTCAGGACGAGCACCCGCACCCCCGTCCCCGCGATCCGCCGCGTCGCCTCGACTCGCCTCGACCCCGTCGATGCCGGGGCCGAGCCGGAGGTCCATCAGGACGACCCTCGACGCCGCCCGCCAGGAGAACCAGCGCGTCTCGGTCGCCGTCGTCAACCGCGACGGCAACACCGTGGTCACCCTGCGCGGCGACGGCGCGGGCCCGCAGTCGTACGAGTCGGCGGAGCGCAAGGCGTACACGGCCGTCTCCTGGAACGCCCCCACGTCCGTGCTGGCCGGCCGCCTCGCCCAGGCGCCCCACCTCAAGGACATCCCCGGCACCCTCTTCCTCGCGGGCGGCGCGCCCGTCCAGGCCCAGGCCGCCCCGATCGCGGGCATCGGTGTCGCCGGGGCCCCCAGCGGCGACCTCGACGAGAAGTTCGCGCAGGCGGGCGTGGCGGCGCTGACGAAGTAACGTCCGCCCGAGGGCGGCGGGGCTGTCGCGGTAGCTGTTTCCAGCCTCGCCCCCGCATCCCCGAGCCCCCCGCGCGCCCCGCCCGTAGGATCGCCCTGTGGATCACCGCAGCGCGATACGCCGGCTCGCCCTCCCAGGCGCCGTCCTGCTCGCCCTCGGCGGCTGCACCGGCGGTGCGGGCAAGCCCGGGGCGGCGGGGGTGCGGGACGGGCTCTTCCCCAAGCTGGGCAACGGCGGCTACGACGTCGAGCACTACAGCCTCGCGCTCGACTACGACCCGGCCCGCAACCACCTCACCGGCACCGCCACCCTCACCGCCCGCGCCACCCGCGACCTCAGCGCCTTCAACCTCGACTTCGCGGGGATGGACGTGAACTCCGCGACGGTCGGGGGCGAGCGCGCGGACGCCGACCGGGCGGGCGACGAGCTGACCCTGCGCCCGGCGGACGAGATCGAGAAGGGCGCGCGGTTCCGTACGAGCGTGGCCTACTCCGGGACCCCGAAGACCCTCACCGACCAGGACGACTCGCACGAGGGCTGGCTGCGGACCGCCGACGGCGGCGCGCTCGCGCTCGGCGAGCCCGCCGGGTCGATGGCGTGGTTCCCCTCCAACAACCACCCCGGCGACAAGGCCACGTACGACATCAAGATCACGGTGCCCCAGGAGCTCACGGCGGTCTCCAACGGCGAGCTGAAGTCGAAGGTCACGGCGGGCGGTCGCACCACCTTCACCTGGCACACCGGCGAACCGATGGCGAGCTATGTGGCGACGGTGGCGATCGGCAAGTACGACGTCGCCAAGGAATCCAAGACACCGTCAGGACTGCCCGTCTACACGGCGGTCGACCCTGCCGTGCGGAAGAAGACCGCCGACGTGGTCGGCAGGCTCCCGGAGATCGTCGAGTGGGAGAAGGAGAACTTCGGGCCGTACCCCTTCTCCTCCACCGGCGTGATCGTCGCCCCCGAAGGCTCGGCCGAGTACGCCCTGGAGACCCAGAACCGCCCGGTGATCCCCGCCGACCAGCTTGACAACGAGACCCTCGTCCACGAGCTCGCCCACCAGTGGTTCGGGGACTCGGTCACGCCGAAGCGGTGGAAGGACATGTGGCTCAACGAGGGCTTCGCGACGTACGCGGAGTGGCTCTGGAGCGAGGACCACGGCGGCGAGTCGGCGCAGGCGCACTTCGACGAGGCGTACGCCAAGGCGGCCGACGCCGAGCTCTGGGCGTTCCCGCCCGCCGAACCGCCGTCGGCCGCCGAGGTCTCGCACGAGCCGGTGTACGAGCGCGGTGCGATGGTGGTCCACAAGATCCGCCGGGCCGTCGGCGACGACATGTTCTACGACATCGTGCAGGGCTGGACGAAGGAGCACCGGCACGCGAACGCCTCCACCGAGGACTTCACCCGGTTCGTGGAGGAGGAGTCCGGCAAGGACCTGACGGATCTGTGGGACACCTGGCTCTACGGGGACGGCAAGCCCAAGTCCCCGTAGAGCACCGCCCGGTGGCCGGTTACTTCACATTGACGGCGGTCCAGGCGGCCGCCACCGTCTTGTACTCGGTGCTGCTCGCCCCGTACAGGTCGGCCGCGGCCTGCAGGGTCGTGGTGCGCGCCTTCGCGTAGTTGGTCGTCGACGTCATGTACGTGGACAGGGCCTTGTACCAGATCTTGTACGCCTTGGTCCGCCCGATGCCGGTGACCTTGGAGCCGTCGGACGTCGGGGAGTTGTAGCTGACGCCGTTGATGACCTTCGCGCCGCTGCCCTCGGACAGCAGGTAGAAGAAGTGGTTGGCGACGCCGGACGAGTAGTGCACGTCCTTGTTGCCGACCGTGCTCGACCAGTAGTCGGCCGACTGGCCGTCCTTGCTCGGCTTGTCCATGTAGCGCAGCGGGGTGCCGTTGCCGCGGATGTCGATCTTCTCGCCGATGAGGTAGTCACCGGGGTCGCCGGCGTTGTTCGCGAAGAACTCCACCGACGTGCCGAAGATGTCGCTGGTGCCCTCGTTGAGGCCGCCGGACTCCTTGCTGTAGTTCAGCTTGGCGGTGGCGGCGGTGAGGCCGTGGCTCATCTCGTGGCCCGCGACGTCGAGTGCGGTGAGCGGCTTGAGGTTGTTCGCGCCGTCGCCGTACGTCATGCAGAAGCAGCTGTCGTCCCAGAACGCGTTGACGTACGCGTTGCCGTAGTGGACGCGGGAGTACGCGGCCTTGCCGTTGCCCGCGATGCCGTTGCGGTTGAGCTCGGCCTTGTAGAAGTCCCAGGTCACGGCGGCGCCGTAGTGCGCGTCGACACCGGCGGTCTCGCGGTTCTGCGGGGTGCCGTCGCCCCAGGTGTCGGTGGCCTTGGTGAAGAGGGTGCCGGTGCCTGAGGAGCCGTGCTTGAGGTCGTACGTCTTGTGCCCGCCGCGTCCGGCGTCCGTGAGGCTGTACGTGGTACCGGACTTGGACGTCCCGAGGGTGACCTTGCCCGAGTACTCGCTGGTGCCGGTCCCGGTGTCGATGGCCTCGTACGAGTAGAGCTCGGCCCCGGTCGTGGCGTCGGTGATGACGTGGCGCTCGCTGGGGGTGCCGTCGCGCTGGGTCCCCTTGAGGACGGCCTCGTACGCCAGGACGGGCGTGCCGTTGGCGGCCCAGACGACCTTGCGGGCGTTCGCGGGGGCGCCCTTGAGCGAGACGCCGGAGGTGGCGACGGCTATACGGGCCTCGGTGCCCTTGCTGACGCCCTTCAGGCTCCCGTCCTTCTTGGTGTGGACGACGAGGTCGCCGCCGAGGACGGGCAGACCGTCGTACGTACGCTCGTACCGCGTGTGCACGGTGCCGTCCACGTCCTTGACGACATCGCGTACGACCAGCGCCTCCTTGGCGCCGAGCCCGATCTGGCGGGCGGCGGCGGGGGCGGCGGCCTGAGCCTCTTGGACGGCGCCGGCGCGCTCGGCCACACCGAGCACGCGGGCGCTCGCGCCCGCCTCGCGGTCGGCGGCGCCGGCACTGGTACCGGACTGAACGCCGACGACGACCATTGCGGCAGTAGCGGCAAGAGCGGCGGCACGCAGGGAAGTTCTCACTGAGGGGTCTCCTTCACTCGATCCGTTGCGCGGTGGGGGTGCGCGGTGGGGGGTGGTGCGAGTGGGTGGTGCCCATGCAGGTGCGTGGGGTGCATCTGCGTGTGGTGCGTGGGGTGAGCGTGCCAGCAGATGACTACTTTTTGACAGGGTACCGACAAGTATTTGACTGGAATGTGTCCGTCAGGGGGTGCGGGGTGTCCGGTAAGCGATGCGAATTGCCCTGCGGGGTGGGCGGGTTGGCGTGAACCGGAGGGCGGCCGGGCGGGCTGGCGCATGGCGCGCCGAAGCCCCCGGCGCTTGTGCGCCGGGGGCTTCGGGGGGTCTTGGTGGCGTGCCGGGGACTTAGCCGGGGACTTAGACGTTGACGCCGAAGTCCTGGGCGATGCCGACCAGGCCCGAGGCGTACCCCTGGCCTACCGCGCGGAACTTCCACTCCGCGCCGTTGCGGTACAGCTCGCCGAAGACCATCGCGGTCTCGGTGGCGGCGTCCTCGCTCAGGTCGTAGCGGGCGATCTCGGCGCCGCCGGCCTGGTTGATGATGCGGATGAACGCGTTGCGGACCTGGCCGAAGTTCTGCGAGCGGTTCTCCGCGTCGTAGATCGAGACCGGGAAGACGATCTTGTCGACGTCGGCGGGGAGGCCGGCCAGGTTGACGTTGATCTGCTCGTCGTCGCCCTCGCCCTGGCCCGTGACGTTGTCACCGGTGTGGACGATGGTCTGGTCCGGGGTCGCCTTGTTGTTGAAGAAGACGAAGTGGGCGTCCGAATAGACCTTGCCCGCCGGGTTGACGGCGATCGCGGAGGCGTCGAGGTCGAAGTCGGTGCCGGTGGTCGTGCGGACGTCCCAGCCGAGGCCCACCGTGACGGCGGTCAGGCCCGGGGCCTCCTTGGTGAGCGAGACGTTGCCGCCCTTGGACAGGCTTACAGCCATGGGAAGTCCCTTTCATCGTGATGTGCGGGCTACGGTCGTTCCCGAAGCTACCGTCACCCCTCCTAACGTCGGCAGGGCATGCCGGGTTCCAGTTGGCTTTACTTTCTTTGCCCGGCCTGTGTCAGTACGTGCGCGCAAAAGCGGGTGACGTCGCCCCTCGCACAGGGGACCATGGAGCGCATGTCCGGGCCCTACTTCATCCGCGGCTCCGTCTCCCTTCCGGAGGCCGAGCTCATGTGGCGTTTCTCGCGGTCCTCCGGACCCGGCGGGCAGCACGTCAACACGAGCGACTCGCAGGTGGAGCTCCGGTTCGACCTGGGGCGTACGGAGGCGCTGCCGGAGGTCTGGAAGGCGCGGGCGCTGGAGCGGCTCGCGTCGCGGCTGGTGGGCGGCGTCGTGACCGTACGGGCGTCGGAGCACCGGTCGCAGTGGCGGAACCGGGAGACGGCGGCGGTTCGGCTCGCGGCGCTGCTCGCGGAGGCCACCGCGCCGCCGCCGAAGCCTCGGCGGGCGACGAAGATCCCTCGCGGGATCAATGAGCGGCGGCTGCGGGAGAAGAAGGCGCGGGCGCAGACGAAGCGGGGTCGCACGGGGCGCGACTGGTAGGGGGAGGCGGTGGGCTTCCTGCGGGGGCTGCGCCCCCAGCCCCTCTTGTGGGGGCTGCGGCCCCGACCTCCTTGTGGGGGCTGCGGCCCCGACCCTCTTGTGGGGGCTGCGGCCCGACGCTCTTGCGGGGGCTGCGGCCCGACCTCCTTGCGGGGGCTGCGGCCCGACGCTCTTGCGGGGCCTGCGCCCCGACCCTCTTGCGGGGCCTGCGGCCCGACCTCCTTGCGGGGGCTGCGGCCCGACCTCCTTGCGGGGGCTGCGGCCCGACCCTCTTGCGGGGCCTGCGGCCCCTGCACCCCGCCGTGTGGCTGCGCCACCGGTACCCGGACATGGGTGGGTGGGTCACTGGGGGCTTCGCCCCGGGCCCTTTTTCCGGGCCCTTTTGCGGGGGCTTCGCCCCTGCGCCCCTCGGGGCTTCGCCCCGGGCCCCGTTCGTCTTCGGGCTGTCTTCGGCTGGTCGCGCAGTTCCCCGCGCCCCTTAGGGGCGGGGCTTCGCCCCGGCCCTGTGGGTCGACAGGGGGCCGGGGCGAAGCCCCTCTCTCCTCGCCTCGGCTCCCTGCGGGGTCGGTGGGTGGACAGGGGCTCCGCCCCTCACCCCACCTGCCTGTACCGCCCCCGGAAATACGCCAGCGGCCGCCCCTCCGCACTCGGCAGGTCCACCCCCAGCACGCGCGCGATCACCAGCGTGTGGTCGCCCGCCTCCACCCGTTGTTCCGTGCGGCATTCCAGGGTCGACAGGGCGCCGCCCACCAAGGGGGCGCCGCTGAGGGGGCCCGTCTTGTAGGGGATGTCGTCGAAGAGCAGGCGGTCGCTGATGCGGCCCTTCATCGCGAAGCGGCCCGCGATGTGGCGCTGGCTCTCCGAGAGGACCGAGACCGCCCACATGGGCTGTTCGGCGAGCAGGTCGTCCATGCGGGAGCCGTTGCGTACGCTCACCAGGACCAGGGGCGGGTCGATGGAGACGGACAGGAATGCCGTGGCCGTCATGCCGACGTCCTCACCGCGCGGGCCGGCGTCCTCGTCGTGGGCGGTCACCAGCACCACCCCACCGGCCAGCCGGGACATCGCGGCGCGGAATTCGTCATTGCTCACCCCCTCAGCATGGGGGGTCTGCGACGGCTGGGACGTGAGAGCTTGGAGAACGTCTGTCTGCAACACGTACAGAACGCTAGTCTCCGGGTCAACGCCGCACATCAGGCCCTGGGACCAGAACGGTCCTAGGACCGGGGGAGGTCGCGGGCGCGGGGCCGTCATCCGGGGCCGCGCCCCGTTTCCCGCGCCGACGCGGCCCGTCCGGCCACACCGGACGCACTGCAAACTCCCTCGCCGGAGCACCCCCCACCCGGCCCAAAAACCGGCATTACTGCCTGTTTGCATTCCGGAATTTCGCGGAGCGCTCCCACCCTCTGTGCGGTGCCTGTCATCACCCCGTGTGACTTGAGTCACAGAGTGCAGTAATTGTTGACCCTGTGTACCGAGTGAGCAGCTCGCTGTGATTCAGTGACGGGGACGCTGCACAAAAAGCGCCCACATGGAAGCCAGAAGCCGGGCCGGAAGCCGGAGAAGAAGCGCGCCGAATCAGGATCCTGGAGTTGCTGTCGAGGTCTCGGGGAGAGCGAGCAATGGAGACCGAGTCGGAGCCGTACGTCCGTCTTGCGACCCTGCGGCAGCTGCATCAGGTGGTCACCGACCTGAACACGGCCCGCAGCCTGGCGGACACGCTGCAGACCGTCGCCGACGGCGTCATCGCCGGGCTCGGCTACGAACTGGCCTGCGTCAATCTCGTACGCCCTGACGGCGATCTGGTAGTCGCCGCCTTCGCCGGGAACGCCGCCGCCGAGGCTCTCATCACCGGGCGCGTCGGCTCCCGTGCCTCCTGGGAGCGGCGCCTCACCATGGGTGAGGGCTGGGGCGACCTGCGGTTCATCCCGCACACCGAGGGCTGGGTGCTCCTGGAGGACGACGTCCCGCAGTGGTACACCGAAGGGCCCGAGCCGCGCTTCGAGGACGAGTGGCACCCCCAGGACCGCCTCTACGCGCCGATGTACGCCTCGGGCGGCGGGCGGGAGCTCCTCGGCGTCATTTCCGTCGACAAGCCGCGCAACGGGCGGCGCCCCGGCGCGTGGGGGCGCGAAGCGCTTCAGATGTACGCCTCGCAGTCGGCCATTGCGATCAGCAACGCCCGGCTTCGCGCAAACATGCAGCGCGCGCTCGTCCGCCTGGAGCGGGAGCAGCAGGCGCTGCGGGCCAGCGAGGAGAGCTTTCGGCAGGCCTTCGAGTACGCGCCGTCCGGCATGGCCATCGCCGAAATGGGCGGTGACCAGCACGGACGCCTGCTGCGCACCAATGACGCGCTCTGCCGGCTGCTCGGCCGGCCCGCCGCCGTGATGCGGCGCTACTCGTTCGCGGACCTCGTCCACCCCGAGGACATCGGGCTCCTGCTGCGCACCTCGGCCGAGGGCGGCCGCGCCGAGCTGCGGCTCGGGCGGCGCGACGGCTCGTATGTGTGGGTGTCCCTGCGCAACTCCGTCGTCGCCGATACCGCCGACGGTCCCCGTTTTCTGCTCACCCATGTCGAAGACATAGAGGAGCGCAAGCGGCACGAGCTCCAGCTCGCCCACCGCGCCTCGCACGACTCGCTCACCGGCCTGCCCAACAGCGCCGAGCTGCGCGCCCGGCTCTCCGCCCGGCTCTGTCAGCGGCCGTACGCGGTGGGCGCGAGCGCCGTGGAGGCGCTGGACGCGGCGTACGGCGAGGCGCACGACGGGCGCGGCGAGACCCCGGGACACGCGGTCTGCGCCCCCGGCGGCTTCGACTTCGACCCGGTGCCGGGCGGCGGCCCCTTCGACCACCACGTGCACATGGTCGCCCCCGAGGGCGACGTCGACGACGGCACCAAGGGCCTCGCGGTCCTCTTCTGCGACCTCGACGGCTTCAAGTCGATCAACGACCGGTTCGGCCACAACACCGGCGACGCCGTCCTCATCGAGGTCGCGCGCCGGCTCACCACCGGCGTGCGGGACGGGGACACGGTCGCCCGTCTCGGCGGCGACGAGTTCGTGGTCCTCGCCGACGGCCTGGGCGCGGCCGACGCCGCCGACCTCGCGGTCCGGCTGCGCAACGCGATCATCCCGCCGATCCGGGTGGACGGCCGGGCGGTCCGGGTGGGGGCGAGTTTCGGTATCAGCTGGGCCAGCTGCGGGATGTCCGTCGAAGAGGTCCTGCGCTCCGCCGACCAGCGGATGTACATCGAGAAGCGGTCGCGCGCGAAGGTCCACCGGCGAGCCGGATAACACCTCGCCCGATTCCGTGCGCCCCGGCCGGTTCCCGGGCTCCGGGACGAGGTCGCGGCCATGGTGTCGGCTGTTCGGGGTAGGCTCGGCCGGTCGGCGACGGCTGGCGAACAGTGAGGAGTGACCCCGGATGACGCCCGGCAACAACGGCGCGAGCACGCCCGAGGACGACGATCCGTTCGGCTATCTGTACGAGGACGGGCAGGCCTCCGGCGCCACCCCGCCCCGCTCCGGCGGCTACGGCTACCCGGGCCCGAGCACCCCGCAGCAGCCCGGCGTGCCCAGAACCTCGTACAACCAGGTGCGGACGGTCGGCGAGCGCCAGTACGGGCAGGTCCCGCAGCAGCAGTACGGCCAGCCGCCGCAGGCCCCTTACGGACAGCAGTCGCAGCAGTACGGTCAGCAGCAGTACGGCCAGCCCACCGCCCAGTACGCGGCGCCCGAGACCTACGGCGGCGCTCCCAGCCGGCCCGGCCCCCCGGCCGACGGCGGCGGCGGGCGCGGCAGCCGTGGCCCCAACACCAAGGGCCTGCTGATCGGCGCGGTCGCGGTGGTCGCGGCGGTCGTCATCGGCATCGGCGTGGCGCTGCTCAGCAACGACGACAGCAAGAAGGACGACGACGCCGGCAAGCCCGCGGGCGGCGGCTCCACGGGCACCTCGCAGCAGCCGTCGACCCCGCCTTCCAACTCGGCGTCCGCCCCGGCGGCGGAGCTCCCCAAGCAGGACGCGGCGACGCTGAAGCTGGGCGGGAGCGCGGTGCTGGCCAAGGACGTCAAGGGTGCGCAGGGGACGGACGGCGCGTACGTCAGCGGCTTCAACCAGATCGGCGCGTCGCTGACGTGGCAGGCCGACCTGCCGTCGTCCGGGGGCTACTACCTGTATGTGCGGTACGCCACCCCGGCGAAGGAAGCGAACGCCACGGTCACGGTCAACGGCAAGCCGAACGCGCAGCCGGTCCGGCTGGGGAACTTCATAGGGTCCTCGGACCCCAACCTGGAGAAGAACTGGCAGACCACCTGGACCCAGGTCACGCTCAAGCACGGGCAGAACACCATCAAGTTCTCCTGTGATCAGGGGAACCAGTGTGATGCGGTGTTCGACTGGGTCGAGATCAGTAAGACGAAGAAGCAGTATTAGGCGGCCCTGGGGCGTTTGTCCGCGGACCGTGCGTGGCTGGGCGCGCAGTTTCCCGCGCCCCTGAAGGCAAAAGGCAGGGGGTGCGGGTCAGCCCGGGACGCTGCTGACCCGTACCTGCGTGAGCAGCCTCTCGTACGCCTCCGCCTCGAATTCCCCCGCCACCGGCGCCAGCACCGTCGCAGCCGACAGTGCTACCGCCCGTGTCAGGCGGTCCGGCCACGGCAGGCCCTCCACCAGGGACGACAGCAGGGCCGCCACCGCCGAGTCGCCCGCGCCCGTGGGGTTGCCCCGGACCGGGGCCGGTGGGGTTGCCTGCCAGGTGCCGTCCGGGGTGATCGCGACCATGCCCTCGGGGCCCAGTGAGGCGACCACCGTGTGCGCGCCCCGGCGGCGGGCGTCGCGGGCCGCGCGCAGGGGCTCGCGGGAGCCGGTGAGGCGGGCCAGTTCGTCGATGTTGGGCTTGATGAGGTCGGGGCGGGCCGCCAGGCCGCGCCGCAGGGGCTCGCCGCTGGTGTCCAGGAGCACCGGGACGTGCGCCGCGCGGGCCCGGCGTACGAGGTCCGCGTACGCGCCGACCGGGACCCCGGGCGGCAGGCTGCCGCAGAGTGCCACCGCGTCCGCCTGGCGCAGCAGCGGCTCGTACGCCGTGAGGAACGCCTCCCATTCGGCGGCCGTGATCTGCGGGCCCGGCTCGTTGAGCTGGGTGGTGTCGCCGGTGGCCGTGTCGACGACCGCGATCGTACGACGGGTGGTCCCGGCGACCGGGACCAGCGCGTCGACGGGCGCGAGCGGGGCGAGCAGTTCGCGCAGGACCGCGCCGGTGCGGCCGCCCGCGAAGCCCGTGACGACGCTCTCGTGGCCGAGCGCGGCCAGCACCCGGGCGACGTTGAGGCCCTTGCCCCCAGGGCGCTCGGTGACCTCGTCCACGCGGTGACTGGCGTGCGGGACGAGCTCGGGGACCCGGTAGGTGATGTCGAGTGCCGTGTTCAGCGTGACGGTCAGGATCACGAGGTGATCATGCCAAATGGACGCCGGCCGGCCCAGACCCCCCAGTCCCGGAATCCGGCCATCGTCCCGCAGAGGGTGCCGGGGCCTGCCTGTCCGGCGGATCTGGTCGGCACGCGGAGGGTCTGCCGGAGAGGCCCTGGTGTCCTGCGCCAGTAGTCCGTCGGTACATCTGCCGCGCCTCGGCGACCGGGGTTCCGGACGTCGATCAGGCGCGTTGGCCGTTCGAGCCCGAGCCGGAACTACCTGGGAACTTCCGGCGCAGGACGCTGGCCGAGCGCCGGCGCCACGATCCATTCGCCGCGCCGCATCACGCCCTTGAGCGCGAACCGCTCGTCCAGGACCACCAGGTCCGCGTCCTTGCCCGGCTCCAGCGAGCCGGCCTTGTCGTACACGCCGAGCAGCCGCGCCGGGTTGGCGCTGAGCGCGCGGACGGTGTCCTCGACGGAGAGGCCGTCGACGGTCACCGAGCGCCGGAACGCGCGGTCCAGGGTCAGGGTCGAGCCCGCGATCGAGCCGCCCTCGACGAGCCGGGCCACGCCCTCCTTGACCTCGACCTCCAGCGGCCCGAGGTGGTACAGCCCGTCCCCGAACCCGGCCGCGTCCATGGCGTCCGTGATGAACGCGACCCGGTCGGCGCCCTTGTGGTGGAAGGCGAGTTCGAGCGAGGCGGGGTGCAGATGCGTGCCGTCGTTGATCAGCTCGACGGTGATCCGCTCGTCCTCAAGGAGGGCGGCGATCGGGCCGGGCGCGCGGTGGCCGAGGGCGGGCATCGCGTTGTAGAGGTGGGTGGCGACGGTGGCGCCCGCGTCGATCGCCTCGACGGTCTGCTCGTACGTGGCGTCGGTGTGGCCGATGGCGGCGATCACGCCGTGCTCGGCGAGCAGGCGTACGGAGTCGAGGCCGCCGGGGAGCTCGGTGGCGAGCGTGAACATCTTGGCGGTGCCCCGGGCCGCGTCCATCAGCTTGCGGACCTCGGCCGGGTCCGGGTGGCGCAGCAGGTCCTCGCTGTGGGCGCCCTTGCGGCACGGCGAGATGAACGGGCCCTCGAAGTGGATGCCCGCCAGGTCGCCCTGCTCGACCAGCTCGGAGAGCAGCCCGGCCCGCTGGGCCAGGGAGTCCATCTCGCCGGTGACGGTGGAGGCGACCATGGTGGTGGTGCCGTGCAGACGGTGGGTGTGGACGCCCTTGAGGACGTCGTCGACCGTGCCGTTGGTGAAGGAGGCGCCGCCGCCGCCGTGCACGTGCATGTCGACGAAGCCGGGCACGACCCAGTGGCCGGTGAGGTCGACGCGCTCGGCGGCCTCGGGCGCGCTTCCGGCGATCTTCCCGCCCTCGACGATCACGCGTCCGTTCTCGACGACCCCGGTCGGCAGGACGACGCGGGCGCCGGAGAGAACCTTGCTGGTGGCCATCAGGCGGTTACCTCCGTGGAGTGGGTGGGGCCGGCGTCGGTGCCGGGAGAGAAGTGGGTGCCGGAAGCGGGTGCGGATGCGGTGCCGGTGGTGTCGAGCAGGTCCCAGGCGAGCAGGCCCGCGCCCAGGCAGCCCGCCGTGTCGCCGAGGGCCGCCGGGACGATCGCGGGCAGCTTCTGGAACGTGACGCGCTCCTCGACGGCCGCCCGCAGCGGTACGAACAAGGTTTCCCCCGCTTCGGCGAGTCCGCCACCGATGATCAGGGTGCGGGGGTCGAGCAGGGTGAGCGCGGTGACCAGGCCGTCCGCGAGCGCGTCGACGGCGTTCTGCCACACGGCGGCCGCCCCGGGGTCGCCGGACTCGACGGCCTTGGCGCAGTCGGCCGCGTCCGCGTCCGGGTCGCCGCTGGCCTCGGCCCACGCCTGGGTGACGGCGGAGGCGGAGGCGAGGCGCTCCAGGCAGCCGCGCTGGCCGCAGCCGCAGGGGATGCCGCCGGGGCGCACCACGATGTGGCCGATCTCGCCCGCGTAGCCGTGGGCGCCGGGCTCGATGCGGCCGTCGATGCCGATGGCACCGGCGATGCCGGTGCCGAGCGGGATGAACAGGAAGCGGTCGGCGCCCTTGCCCGCGCCGATCCGGCCCTCGGCGAGGCCGCCGGTGCGCACGTCGTGGCCGAGGGCGACGGGCACGCCGTCGAGCCGCTCGCTCAGCAGCCGTCGCATGGGGACGTCGCGCCAGCCCAGGTTGGCCGCGTAGACCGCGATGCCGTTCTCGGCGTCGACGATGCCGGGCACGGCGACTCCGGCAGCGACGGCGCTCTCGCCGAGGTGCTCCTCGCCGTACGCGCGCAGCTCGGCCGCGAAGCCGAGGATGGTCTCGACGACGGCCTCGGGGCCGCGCTCGCGGCCGGTGGGCCTGCGCGCCTCGTACAGCAGCCCGCCGTCCACCCCGATGAGGGCGGCTTTCATCCCGGTGCCGCCCACATCCAGGGCGATGACGTGTCTCACGGGGGACAGTCTCGCGCGTTCACCCATGAAAGGTCTAGTCCACTCACCGGGCGGCGGGTAAGCGTTTTCCCAAGTGCCGCCCGGAGTACGGCCGTACGGGTGGGGCGGCGGCGGCAGAAGTTGCGGAAGTGATATCCAACTGGTGTAGACCTCAGACCCGGCCGCAAGGGAAGATCGCAGCTCATGTAGACAGGACGTTGCGAACAGGACGTTCACGGGGGACCGACTGGCGAACAACGAGGGTGGGACAGAGCACGTGCAGCAGCGGCGGATGGGGTCTCCCCTGCTCTTTAAGAGCTTGGGGAACGGTCTGACGGCGGCGGTGGCCGCACTCGGCATAGCGGCGGCGGGCCTCACCGGCTGCGGCGGCGACAGCGGCTCCGGCAGCGTCACCCTCAAGCTGGTCGCCGCCGACTACGACATCGCGGGCGGCAGCAGCACGAAGGCGTACTGGCACGATGTCGCCGACGACTTCGAGAAGAAGAACCCCGGCGTCAAGGTCGACGTCTCCGTCTACTCGTGGGACGTCGTCGACGCCAAGGTCGCCGAGATGGTGAAGGCGGGCAACGCCCCCGACATCGCGCAGATCGGCGCGTACTCCGACTACGCAGCCGGCGACAAGCTCTACTCCGTCGACCAGCTGCTCTCCATCCCCGTCCAGGCGAACTTCCTGGCGCCGCTGGCGGACGCGGGTGAGATGAAGCGCGTCCAGTACGGCATCCCCTTCGTCGCCTCCACGCGCCTGCTGTTCTACAACCAGTCGCTCTTCGACAAGGCGCACATCAAGCCGCCGCAGACCTGGGCGCAGCTGGAGGCCGACGCGAAGGCGCTGAAGGCGAAGGGGGTCAAGACCCCCTTCGCGCTGCCGCTGGGCAGCGAGGAGGCCCAGGCCGAGACGATGATGTGGCTGCTGAGCGGCGGCGGCTCGTACGTCAACCAGGTCTCCGGGTACGACATCGACTCGCCCGAGAACATCAAGACCCTCAACTGGCTGAAGAAGAACCTGGTCGCGGAGGGCCTGACCGGGCCCGTCGCGCCGGGGAAGCTGAACCGGCAGGCGGCCTTCGACTCGTTCGCCAAGGGCGAGGTCGGCATGCTCAACGGGCACCCGTCGCTGATGGAGCAGGCCAAGAAGAAGGGCGTGAAGTACGGGATGGTCCCGCTGCCCGGCACCGAGGGCAAGGCCAAGGCGACGATGGGCGTGGCCGACTGGATCATGGGCTTCAAGCAGAACGGCCACCGCGAGCAGATCGGGAAGTTCCTCGACTTCGCGTTCAACGACCAGAACGTGCTGGCCTTCGCTGACAAGTACGACCTGCTGCCCGCGACCCGTACGGCGTCGCAGACCATGCAGAGCAACGGCAAGCACCCGGAGCTCAAGGAGTTCCTGGCCGCGCTGCCGACGTCGGAGCTGCCGCCCGTCGGCAAGACGTCCTGGCCGAAGGTGAGCGAGACGATCAAGAAGCGGATCGGCGGGGCGGTGTCCCCGGAGGGGGACCCGCGGTCCGTGCTCGAAGGGATCGCGAAGGTCGCCACGGAGGCGGAGAACGCGGAGTAGTCGGCCCGGGGTTCGTCTGCGGCTGAGTGGTGGGTTGCTCGCGCCCACGCGGCGGAGCCGCACATGTCACAGCCCCGCGCCCCTGGATGCGCCCCTTCGGGGCGCCCAGGGGATTGCCGCGCAGCGGCATTTGAGGGGCGCGGGGAACTGCGCGACCAGCCCCCACCGGCCCGCAGACGAACGGAGCCGGGCGGGTTGTCACGCGTCGGCTATACGTTGGCTTGTATGACTGACCACGACGAGGGTGGGCTGAGCGAGCGGGCCCGGGCCGTGCTGGCCATCGAGCGGCGGTCCTGGGCCGGGCCCGGGGCCAAGGAGCGGGCCGTGCGCGAGCAGCTGGGGATCTCGCCGACGCACTACTACCAGCTCCTCAACGCCCTGCTCGACGACGAGCGGGCGCTGGCCCACGACCCCGTCACGGTGAACCGCCTGCGCCGGATACGCGAGGCCCAGCGCGAACGCCGAGGCTGATTGCCCTCCCGCCATGGCTGTTATCCGGCCCGCGCCGCTAGGGTCGTGCCATGGGCAGCCAACCACACCCCCTGCCGAACCCTGCCACCTCCGCCGGGCGCGAGGCGCTGGCCGCGATCCTGGCCGCGCCCGAGCGGGCCGTGATCGCCCTCGACTTCGACGGCACGCTGGCCGAGATCGTCCCCGACCCCGAGCTGGCGCGCGCCCACCCCGGCGCCGTTCCCGCCCTCGCCTCCCTGGCCCCGAAGGTCGCCTCGGTCGCGGTGATCACGGGGCGGCCGGCAGGAGTGGCCGTACGGTACGGGGGCTTCGCGGGCGTTCCCGGCCTGGAGCACCTGGTGGTCCTCGGCCACTACGGCGCCGAGCGCTGGGACGCGGTGACCGGGACCGTGTCCGCGCCCGCGCCGCACCCCGGCGTCACCGCCGCGCGGGCCGAGCTGCCGGGGGTGCTTGATGCGCACGGGGCCTGGCGGGGTACGTGGATCGAGGAGAAGGGGCAGGCGGTCGCGGTCCACACCCGGCGCGCCACGGACCCCTCGGCCGCGTACGCCGCGCTGCGGGACCCCCTCGCGGCCCTCGCCACCCGGCACGGCCTCATCCTGGAGCCCGGCCGCATGGTCCTGGAGCTGCGCCCCCCCGGCATGGACAAGGGGGTGGCGCTGGCGGAGTACCTGCGGGAGGTGGGGGCGGGGTCCGTGCTGTACGCGGGTGACGACCTTGGCGACCTGCCCGCGTTCGCCGCGGTGGAGAAACTCCGCTCGGACGGGGTGCCGGGCCTGCTGGTGTGCAGCGGGTCGTCGGAGGTGCCGGATGTGTCGGAACGCGCGGATGTGTCGGTGGCGGGGCCGGGGGGCGTGGTGGATTTCCTGACGTCCTTGGCGGACCGCCTTTAGTGGCCCCACCCCGCCCCTTCCCGCTGTGACAGCTACGGCTCCGCCGCGTGGCCTCCGGGGGTGGGTGGGGGCTGAGGCTCGTTTCCCGGGGGCTGCGCCCCGGGCCCCGTGTTTGTCTGCGGGTTCGGTGGGGGCTGGTCGCGCAGTTCCCCGCGCCCCTTTTCGGCCCGGTGTTCGTCTGCGGGTCAGCTGTGGTTGCTCGCGCAGTTCCCCGCGCCCCTGAAGGCAGAACGGGGCCCGGCCAGATCCAGCCCCGGCGGCGCGAAATTCAGCCCCTGGGGGTCCCCCCCCTGGACGAAGTCCTTGGGGGAGTTTGAGGAGCGGGGTCCGGAGCGGAGCCCCGAAGCGGGGGCTGGGGCGCAGCCCAGGCAACCCACCCACCCTCCGTGCCGGGTCCGGGGCGGAGCCCCGAAGCGGGGGCTGGGGCGCAGCCCCGGCGGGGGTATCGGGGGCGGAGCCCCGAAGCGGGGTGCAGGGGCCGCAGGCCCCGCGAAGGGGTCCGGGGGCGCAGCCCCCGGGAGACCACCTCAACCCCCCACCCACCCCCGGAGGGGCAAGGGAACGGGCGGGGTGGGGGAGACTACCGCTCGCGCAGTGCGTTCAGCTGGGCCAGGAACCACTGCTGCGGCGGCAACGCCGTCGCCGCCGCGGCCAGCCGCTTCGTGCGTTCCGCCCGCTCCGACCGCTCCATGGACAGCGCCTCGTGCAGCGCGGCAGCCGTGCCCACCACGTCGTACGGGTTCACCGACACCGCATCCTCGCGCAGCTCCTCGTACGCCCCCGCCTCCCGGGACAGGACCAGCGCGCAGCCCTCGTCCGAGACCACGGGGATCTCCTTGGCCACCAGGTTCATGCCGTCCCTGATGGGGTTCACCAGGGCCACGTCCGCCAGCCGGTACGCCGCCAGCGAGCGCGCGAAGTCGTCCTCGACGTGGAGGAGGACCGGGGTCCAACCAGGCGTACCGTACGCCTGGTTGATGGCGGCGGCCGTCCGGGCCACCTCCGCCGTGTAGTCCCGGTACACCGCCAGGTCCTGTCGCGACGGGTACGCGAACGCCACGTGCACCACCCGCTCCCGCCACTCCGGGTGGTCGGCGAGCAGCTGCCGGTACGCCAGCAGGCCCCGCACGATGTTCTTCGAGAGCTCCGTCCGGTCCACCCGCACGATCGCCTTGCGGTCCGGCCCGATCTGCTCGCGCAGTGTGGCCAGACGCTCGTCCACGTCCGGCTCGTGCGCACGCCGCCGCAGGAACTCCGCGTCCGCGCCGAGCCCGTGCACCCCGATCCGGGTGGTGCCCGTCCCGCCCAGCACCTCCCCGCAGCAGCGCGTGAACGCGTCCGCCCAGCGGTGCGTCAGGAAGCCGAGTCGGTCCGCGCCGAGCATCCCGCGCAGCAGTTGCCGGGCCACGTCGTCCGGGAGCATCCGGAAGTACTCCGGCGGCGCCCACGGCGTGTGCGAGAAGTGGCCGATCCGCAGGTCGGGGCGGAGCTCCCGGAGCATGCCCGGCACCAGCGCCAGGTGGTAGTCCTGGACCACCACCGAGGCCCCCTCGGCCGCCTCCTCCGCCAGCGCCTGCGCGAAGGAGCGGTTGTACGCCTCGTACGCACCCCACTGGCGACGGAACTCCGCGTCGAAGACCGGCTCCAGAGGCGTCTGGTACAGCATGTGGTGGACGAACCACAGCACCGAGTTCGCGATGCCGTTGTACGCGTCCGCGTGCACCCCCGCGTCGATGTCGAGCATCCGCACGCCCGCCTCGCCCACCCCGCGCCGCACGGCCTCACGGTCGCCGTCGCCGAGCGCCGAGCACACCCACAGGGTGTCCGCCTCGGAGCCGATCGCGGAGAGGCCCGAGACCAGGCCGCCCCCGCCGCGGCGGGGCGTGAGCGTCCCGTCGGCGTCGAGGGTGTACGAGACCGGGCCGCGGTTGGAGGCGACGAGGACCTGGGCAGTGACCTGGGCAGCGCGCGCGGAGACCATGGAGACGAACCTAGCCCGTAGTGGATTGCCTCAAACGTACGAATGGAGGCGCGGACCTCCGATGGTCGCGCCCGCTTACGCCGCCCGATGCACCGCGTACTCGCCGATTTCACGCATCGGCGGCCGCTCCTCGGTGTCCACCGCGTACGTACGCGGGACGAATCCGTCCTCGCCCCGCTCGAACTGCGTCAGCGACGGGCGCACCAAGTGGGCCCGGGAGAGGCGGAGTTGGGCGGTGCGGTAGATCGCCGCCGCCATCCGGCCGAGCGCCTGGCCGTCCTGGTGGCGGTGTTTGCGTACGCCCACGTCGACCTGGGCCAGCGCGTCCAGGCCCACCGTGTGCAGCGCGTCGACGAGCAGCCCCAGCTCCACTCCGTAACCGACGGGGAACGGCAGCCGCTCCAGGAGCGAGCGCCTGGCCGCGTACTCGCCGCCCAGCGGCTGGACGAACCCGGCCAGCCGCGGCCAGTGGAGGTTGAGCAGGGGCCGGGCCACGAGTTCGGTGACCCGGCCGCCCTGACCTGGGGCGTCGCCGAACGGCCGGTCGTACATCGCCTTGACGAATTCCACGTCCGCGTCGGTCAGGAGCGGGCCGACGATTCCGGAGACGAAGGCCGGGTCGAAGTCCCTCAGGTCCGCGTCGATGAAGCAGACGATGTCACCCGTGGTGACCAGCAGGGAGCGCCACAGGACCTCGCCCTTGCCGGGCAGGGCGGGTATCCGGGGCAGGATCGCGTCCCGGTGCACCACGCGGGCGCCCGCGGCGGCGGCGACCTCGGCCGTTCGGTCGGTGGAGCCGGAGTCGATCACCACCAGCTCGTCCACCAGCGGCACGGCGGCGGTCATCAGCTCGCGCCGGATCGCGGCGACGATCTGCCCGACCGTGGCCTCCTCGTCGAGCGCCGGCAGGACGACGCTGACCGTGGTGGCGCCGCGGCGCTTGGCGGCCAGGATCCCGTCCAGCGGGCGGTCGGCCGCCGACCAGGAACGCCTGCTCAGCCAGCGCTCCACCTCTTCCAGCACGATCGGAAGCCTCCTTGTGCGGTCCTCGTGTGATCCATCTCGCGGTTCGGACGACTATCTCAACCGTCCGGGCCTTCGGTTACAGTCTTGAACAACGCGGATGACCGTCGCATGTCGGGGGTCGTCGCGCGAACAAATGCCTGGGTCCTGGACCCAGTGCCACAGCGCTCATCCAGAGGGACTGAGGGAACGGCCCGTTGAAGTCCCGGCAACCCTCCTGCCGACCGCGAGGTCACGGTGGGGAAGGTGCCAATTCCGTCTCATGGCGAAATGCGCCATGGGGAAGATGAGGAGAAAGGGCCTCGCCATCATGGCTGTGCAGACCGTTGACAACTCCGCCAACACCGCCAACATCGCCAATGCCGCCACCACTGTGAACCTCGGTCCCGCCGTCGCGCTTTCCTGCCGGGAATGCGGCGAGCGGTTCGACCTCGGCCCGATCTTCGCCTGCGCCCTGTGTTTCGGGCCGCTCGAAGTCGCGTACGACCTTCCGACGGGTGACCCCGAGGCGCTGCGCAAGCGTATCGAAGCGGGCCCGGAGAACATCTGGCGCTATGCGCCGCTGCTGCCTGTTCCGGCCAATGTGGCTGAAAAGCCCAACCTGAATCCGGGATTCACCAAGCTCGTCAAGGCCGACAATCTCGCCCGTGAGCTGGGCGTCACCGGCGGTCTCTACGTCAAGGACGACTCCGGCAACCCGACGCACTCCTTCAAGGACCGCGTCGTCGCCATCGCCGTCGAGGCGGCCCGCGCCTTCGGCTTCACCACGCTCTCCTGCTCCTCCACCGGCAACCTCGCGGGCGCGGTCGGCGCGGCCGCCGCCCGGGCGGGCTTCCGCTCCTGCGTGTTCATCCCGCACGACCTGGAGCAGGGCAAGGTCGTCATGGCCGCGGTGTACGGCGGCGAGCTGGTCGGCATCGAGGGCAACTACGACGACGTCAACCGCTTCTGCTCGGAGCTCATCGGGGACCCGCTCGGCGAGGGCTGGGGCTTTGTGAACGTGAACCTGCGCCCGTACTACGGCGAGGGCTCCAAGACGCTCGCGTACGAGATCTGCGAGCAGCTCGGCTGGCGGCTCCCGGACCAGATCGTCATCCCGATCGCCTCCGGCTCCCAGCTCACCAAGATCGACAAGGGCCTCCAGGAGCTGATCAGGCTGGGCCTGGTCGAGGACAAGCCGTACAAGATCTTCGGCGCTCAGGCGGAGGGCTGCTCTCCGGTATCCACCGCCTTCAAGGCGGGCCACGACGTCGTACGGCCGCAGAAGCCGGACACCATCGCCAAGTCGCTGGCCATCGGCAACCCGGCGGACGGCCCGTACGTCCTGGACATCGCCCGGCGCACCGGCGGCGCGGTGGAGGACGTGAACGACGAGCAGGTCGTGGACGCGATCAAGCTGCTCGCCCGGACCGAGGGCATCTTCGCCGAGACGGCGGGCGGCGTGACGGTCGGCGTCACACAGAAGCTCATCGAGAACGGGCTCCTTGACCCGACCCTGACTACTGTCGTCCTCAACACGGGTGACGGCCTCAAGACCCTGGACGCGGTGGCGCCGACCACTGGACCGTCCGCGACCATCCGCCCGAGCCTGGACGCGTTCCGCGACGCCGGCCTGGCCGGCTGACCCCTCCCCCAAGCTCTTAAGGAGCAGGGAGGGACCCCCATCGTCCTGAGAGCACGGAAGGCAGAAGACATGAGCGTCAACGTCCGCATCCCCACCATTCTCCGTACGTACACGGGCGGCAGGTCCGAGGTCGCGGCCGAGGGCGCCACCCTCGCCGAGGTCATCGCCGACCTGGAGAAGAACCACACCGGGATCGCCGCCCGGGTCCTGGACGACCAGGGCAAGCTGCGCCGCTTCGTCAACGTGTACGTCAACGACGACGACGTCCGCTTCGAGCAGGGCCTGGAGACGGCGACGCCGGACGGCGCGGGCGTCTCGATCATTCCGGCCGTCGCCGGAGGCTGACCGTCGAGCACAGTGCCGGCGGCTGCTGAACATAGGCGCGTCACACGCACAGTTACCTGAATTGCCCCCTCCGCAAGCTAAGCGGAGGGGGCAATTCAGTGTGGTTGAGCGCGGTACAGTGGGGAAGTCCCCTTCGTTGCGCGTGCCACGTGCATATGAGAACGCGACGAACCGGCGTCGAGAAGCAGTCAAAGTGTTCGAGCATATTGCTCCTTAAGTGCGCTTTGCCCGGCCCGACTTGCCCCGGAATGCTGAATTTCGCGGCATTCCGCTCTTCACCCCTGCCCGGAATTCTCGTCCGATTGACCTGTTGCAGAGGGCAGTTGGGCAGATACATTCAGCCGCGGTCGACGCGTTCCGGCGCACACCCTCTCCTGTCGGAGGGTGGAGGTCTGACCCGGGTCCGCGAAGTGCGGTCCCGTGCAAGGGCCAGTAATAGGGGAGTTAGGCATGGCTCAGGGCACCGTCAAGTGGTTCAACGCGGAGAAGGGGTACGGCTTCATCGCGGTCGACGGTGGTGCGGATGTTTTCGTCCACTACAGCGCGATCCAGATGGACGGGTACCGCACCCTTGAAGAAGGTCAGCGAGTCGAGTTCGAGATCTCGCAGGGCCAGAAGGGTCCGCAGGCGGACATGGTCAAGCTCGCCGTCTGATCTCGGCGCGATCGGCCACCGACGCACTCACGCACGTGGGGCCCGCATCCTCTGTAAATGGATGCGGGCCCCACGTGCGTGTCCGGGCCCGATGAGCCGGCGCGGAGGTGTCCGGGACCGGGCCGGGAGGGTGGGACGGCCTTGCACTCTCCTGGGTCGAGTGCTAATCATTGGCGTTAGCACTCTCCGAGTGAGAGTGACAGAACCAGGATCGGGTCGGTGAGGTCCGCGAGCCGCGTGGGGTAAGGAACCACAAGGCGCGCAGGCCGTCCGTCGCGGGCGCTTGCTCGATCCGGAGAATCCACCCCTGTCCGGGAGGACCACTTCACATGGCCAAGATCATCGCGTTCGACGAGGAGGCACGGCGCGGTCTCGAGCGCGGGATGAACCAGCTCGCCGACGCCGTCAAGGTCACCCTTGGCCCCAAGGGCCGCAACGTCGTCCTCGAGAAGAAGTGGGGCGCCCCCACGATCACCAACGATGGTGTTTCCATCGCCAAGGAGATCGAGCTCGAGGACCCGTACGAGAAGATCGGCGCCGAGCTGGTCAAGGAAGTCGCCAAGAAGACGGACGACGTCGCCGGTGACGGTACGACCACCGCGACCGTCCTCGCCCAGGCTCTCGTCCGCGAGGGTCTGCGCAACGTGGCCGCCGGCGCCAACCCGATGGCTCTGAAGCGCGGCATCGAGAAGGCCGTCGAGGCCGTCTCCGGTGCGCTGCTGGAGCAGGCGAAGGATGTCGAGACCAAGGAGCAGATCGCTTCGACGGCCTCCATCTCCGCCGCCGACACCCAGATCGGCGAGCTCATCGCCGAGGCGATGGACAAGGTCGGCAAGGAAGGCGTCATCACGGTCGAGGAGTCCCAGACCTTCGGTCTGGAGCTTGAGCTCACCGAGGGCATGCGCTTCGACAAGGGCTACATCTCGGCGTACTTCGCGACCGACATGGAGCGCATGGAAGCCGCGCTCGACGACCCGTACATCCTGATCGTCAACTCGAAGATCGGCTCGGTCAAGGACCTGCTGCCGCTCCTTGAGAAGGTCATGCAGTCGGGCAAGCCGCTCCTGATCATCGCCGAGGACGTCGAGGGCGAGGCCCTCTCGACCCTGGTCGTGAACAAGATCCGTGGCACCTTCAAGTCCGTCGCCGTCAAGGCCCCGGGCTTCGGCGACCGCCGCAAGGCGATGCTGAACGACATCGCCATCCTCACCGGCGGCACGGTCATCTCCGAGGAGGTCGGCCTCAAGCTGGAGAACGCGGGTCTCGACCTGCTGGGCCGCGCCCGCAAGGTCGTCATCACCAAGGACGAGACCACGATCGTGGACGGCTCCGGCGACAGCGAGCAGGTCGCGGGCCGGGTCAACCAGATCCGTGCCGAGATCGAGAACTCGGACTCGGACTACGACCGCGAGAAGCTCCAGGAGCGTCTGGCGAAGCTGGCCGGCGGCGTGGCCGTCATCAAGGCCGGCGCCGCCACCGAGGTGGAGCTCAAGGAGCGCAAGCACCGCATCGAGGACGCCGTTCGCAACGCGAAGGCGGCCGTCGAGGAGGGCATCGTCGCCGGTGGTGGCGTGGCCCTGCTGCAGGCCTCCTCGGTCTTCGAGAAGCTGGACCTGTCGGGTGACGAGGCGACCGGCGCCAACGCCGTGAAGCTCGCCCTGGAGGCCCCGCTCAAGCAGATCGCCGTCAACGGTGGTCTTGAGGGCGGCGTCGTCGTCGAGAAGGTGCGCAACCTTCCGATCGGTCACGGCCTGAACGCCGCGACCGGCGAGTACGTCGACATGATCGCCGAGGGCATCATCGACCCGGCGAAGGTGACGCGCTCCGCGCTGCAGAACGCCGCGTCGATCGCCGCGCTGTTCCTCACCACCGAGGCCGTCATCGCCGACAAGCCGGAGAAGGCCTCTGCGGCCGCTCCGGGCGGCATGCCGGGCGGTGACATGGACTTCTGATCCCCTCAGGGATCGGTGGCTCCATAACGCTGTACGCCGAGGGCGGCACTCCTGTTCGCAGGGGTGCCGCCCTCCGGCGTGTCCGGGGGCGGCCGGGGCGGGGTCAGCAGGTGCCGTCCGTGACCCGGGCCCTGATCACCGCCTTCCCGCCGCCGAACGGGCTGACGGTGAGGTGCATGCAGAACGCCGCGTAGGTGCCGGAGCCGGTGATGTCGTACGCCGCCTGGTCCGTGCCGTGGCTGCGCAGCACGATCGGGTCGGCGAACCACTGGCCCGTGCCGGTGTTCTTCATGGCGTCCTCGATCGTCCGCGCGTAGTCGTTGCCGGAGAACCTCTGCGACGGATCGATGTTGGACTGGGTCGTGTCGTCCAGATCGTGCGCCGCCTGGTGGGCGGCGTCCCGCAGTTCGCCTTCGCTCCAGTGGGTCTGGTCGTTCACGACGTACATGGCGACGCCGACGAAGACCAGGGTGAGGAGGATGAGGGTGAGACCGACGGGGTTGGCGGGGTTGTAGGCGAAGCGGCCGTTGACGCGGGTGAAGACGGGTTCGGGTTCGCGGTCGGACGTGCTCATGACGAGAGCGTAAGACGTTGCGCCGCACGGGGGTTGCCGCCCCGGCGCGGGGTGAGAGGCCGCGCACGAGAGCTGCCGCCTGACCGCGTACGGGAGCTGCCGCCTGGCTGCGTACGGGAGCTGCCGCCGGCCGCGTACGGGAGCTGCCGCCTGGCCGCGTACGGGAACTGCCGCCGGCCGCGTACGGGAGCTGCCGCCTGGCCGCGTATGAGAGCTGCCGCCGGCCGCGTACGGGAGCTGCCGCCTGGCCGCGTACGGGAGCTGCCGCCGACCGCGTACGGGAGCTGCCGCGCGGCTACGTCAGCGCCGTGCGCAGATGGCCGTCCGCCCGCTCCAGGCGGCGCGTCGCCGTTGCCGCGTCCACGTCCGCGAGGAGCATCAGGATCGCCGTCTTCACCTCGCCGTCGGCGGCCACGAGGGCCGCCTCGATGTCCTTCTCGCCCGCGCCCGTCGCGAGCGAGACGATCCGCCGCGAGCGGGCCCGCAGCTTCTCGTTGGAGGCCCGTACGTCGACCATGAGGTTGCCGTACGTCTTGCCGAGCCGGATCATCGTGATCGTCGAGATCATGTTGAGGACGAGCTTCTGGGCGGTGCCGGACTTGAGCCGGGTGGAGCCGGTCAGCAGTTCCGGCCCGACCACGACCTCGATGCCGTGCTCGGCGGCGGCGGCCAGGGCGGACCCGGCGTTGCAGGCCAGGCCGATCGTCAACGCCCCGCGTGCTCGGGCGTGTTCTACGGCGCCGACGGCGTACGGGGTGCGGCCGGAGGCGGAGACGCCGACGACGGTGTCGAGCGCGGTGAGCCCGAGCCCGTCCAGATCACCCGCCGCCAGCTCCTTCGAGTCCTCGGCCCCTTCGACGGACGTGGCGATGGCCGCCGGCCCGCCTGCGATCAGCCCGACGACCTGGGAGGGGTCGGTGTTGAAGGTCGGCGGGCACTCGCTGGCGTCCAGGACGCCGAGCCGCCCGGCGGTGCCCGCGCCCGCGTAGACCAGCCGCCCGCCCCGGGCCATCCGCTCGGCGGTGGCGTCGATGGCGGCGGCGATCCGCGGCAGCTGCGCGGCGACGGCGGCGGGGACCGTGGCGTCCTCGCCGTTCATGATGCGGGCGATCTCGGCGGTCGGCAGCCGGTCGATGTCGGCGAGCTCGGGCCGGAACGCCTCGGTGGTCAACGCGGCCAGCTGGGCGCGGAGTTCCCCGTACGTGGAAGTCATGGGAGCGCTGCTCTTTCCGTACGTGTGCGAGGGCACCCGGGGTCAGCGGGTGCGCGGGCTGTGGCGGTGGGCGAGCGCCTCGTAGGAGGCGGCGAGCGCGGGGGCGGCCGTCTCGTACGTGCGCTGGGCGACGCCGATGAACAGGCAGTCCACGACGAGGAGTTGACTCGTCCGGGACGACATCGCGGCCGGGCGCAGCTCGCTCTCGCGGGCGGTCGAGGTGGTCAGTATGTGGTCGGCGTACTGGGAGACGGGGCCGTCGGGGCGGCCGGTGATGGCGATGGTGGTGGCGCCCCGGTCGAAGGCGACGCGCAGCGGCTCGATGACGTCGCCGGTCGAGCCGGAGTGGGTGATGGCGACGGCGGCGTCCCCCGACCGCAGCTGCACGGCGTTGGTGACGGCGAGGTGCGGGTCGGTGTGGGCGTGCGCGATGAGGCCGATCCTGAGCAGCTTCTGGGCGAGGTCCTGGCCGACGAGCGAGGAGGCCCCGACGCCGTAGACGTCGACCCGGCGGGCCTGTGCGAGGGCGGTGACGGCGGCGCCGAGCTGGACGGTGTCGAGCGCGGCGGCGGTGTCGGCGAGGGTCTGCTGCTCGTCGTGGGCGAGCTTGGCGACGACGTCGGCGATCGGATCGTCCACGGCGATGTCGGCGGTGACGGCCGGGGCGCGCCCCGACTGCTGCTGGGCGGCCAGCCCGGCGAGCGCGAGGCGCAGATCGCGGTAGCCCGGGTAGCCGAGGAGGCGGGCGGTGCGGACCACGGTGGCCTCGCTGGTGCCGGTGAGCTCGGCGAGTCCGGTGACGGTGAGGGCGGCGCACCCGGCCGGGTCCTGGGCGACGGCCTCGGCGACGCGCTGCATCGAGCGGGTCATGGACGGCGCGAGGGTGCGGACCTTGGCGGCGAGGGCGGCGGGGGCCGGCGGGGTGGCGTCGCCGAGGAAAATTTCCTTCACGTCACGAGTCACCCTTGAAAGATATTTTCGCAGGTGGGCCGTGGTCAACCCTTCGACCGACCGGGGGACGGGCACATGGGGCCGAAGGGGTGACAATGGCTGCATGGACGACGTCGACCCCCTGGAGCAGTCCCTGCACGCCGCACGCGCCCTCGTGCTGGCGGATCTGGCCGCGCGCGACGTGGCCCAGGCCGATGTGGTCTCGCTGGTCGAGGACGCGGTGACGCACCGCCGCTGGTGGGTGGAGCAGTGGCCGGACGGTATGGAGTACGTGGCCGGGCTCGTCGCCCAGGACGTGCAGGACGCGCTCCTGGAGAAGTACGGACGCTGGCCCATCTGCCCGGTGTGCGACGCCGGGGACCCGCACGCGCTGGACGTCGAGCCCGAGCTCGGCCCCGACCCGCACTGGGTCTGCGGCAAGGCGGGCGTCAGGGTGGCCCCGGTCGGCGGCCTGGGCACGGGCCCCCTCGCATGACGGTCTACATCGACCCCCCGACCTGGCCGGGCCACGGCCGTCTGTGGTCGCACCTGATCAGCGACGTCTCGTACGACGAACTCCACGCCTTCGCGGCCGCCATCGGCTGCCCCCCGCGCGCCTTCGAGCGCGACCACTACGACGTACCGGAGTCGCGGTACGCGGACGCGGTGCGGGCCGGGGCGGTGGAGATCGGCTCCAAGGAACTGGTGCGGAGGCTTACGGGGGCGGGGCTGCGGCGGCCGAAGGGGCGGCCGGCGTAGCCGGCGTCCGCGTCAGTGCGGGAAGACGGACGTGTCGAGCGGCTTGCCGAACATCTCGGGGAGCTTGATCTCTGCGCCGAACGGGGTGCGGACGGTACGGCTGTAGACGCCGTCCACGGGCTCGGTGAACAGGGTGCTGGTCGGGCCGTGTTCGTCGAACCGGTCGATCAGGAGGTACGCCGGGACGGGCGCGTGGGCGTAGGCCCAGAGCTTCTTCGTCCGGTCGTCCTTGGCGTTGCTCTTCGAGGTGATCTCGACGACGAGGAGGGCTTCGGCGGCGTCCATGGGGTTGTTCGAAGCGGGGTCGGCTGCGTCGACAAGTGCGCCCGGCATGACCACCAGGTCGGGCATGTAGAGCTTGTCGAGGCGGGCGATGTGGATGCCGAGAGTCTGGTAGATCTCCAGCTCCTCCGGGAGCGAGTGGCACCAGGGCCGTTGAAGTTCCGCGAGGATCACATGGTGGTGCCGAGGCGGAGGCGGAGCCATGTGGATCTGCCCCTCATCGATCTCGGCACGCCACCCCTCGGGCATATCCAACTCGCACCATGCCTGGAATAGGCCCTCCCATGTGGCCATCCGATTCCCCCTGTCTCCGGTGACCTGACAGGGCGAACCTAGATCGACGGTTGTGGGATCCGCAGCCGTCTCTTGGCCGGTCCCACGATCGGGTGAGGGACGCAGCAATGACTCACGCCGTGAGCAGCTCCAGCTCCGCCGCCAGGTTCTCGCGGGCGCGGGACTCCCACTCCTTGGCGCCGTAGGGCGTACGGAACAGCCGCGGCAGGTCCAGGAGCTGGCGCAGGACGGCCGCGCGGCCGGTGCGGAAGGTGTCGTCGGGGACGAAGGCGTACTCCTCGCGCACTGCGGCGGCGTACGCCGCGTACTCCTCCGGGTCCCCGGCGAGCACCGCCAGGTCGGCGTCGCACAGGACCTCGCCGTTCGTGTCGCCCTCGTGGGGGTCGTGGGTGACGGTGAGGCGTACGAGCCGGGCGACTTCGGCGGTGCCGTCCTGGCTCAACCCGGCCTCGGAAAGGGCCCGTTCGGCCTGCGCCGCGCTGCGCTCCTCGTTCTCGGAGCGGTCCGGCCGGTACACGGCGTCGTGGAACCAGGCGGCGAGGCGCACGAGTTCGGGGTCCTCGGCGTGGCCGACGAGGGTGTCGATGTGGCGCAGCACGGCGGCGAGGTGGTCGACGGTGTGGTACTTGCGGTGCGGCTCGGCCCACTGGGTGAGGAGGCGGTCGGCGTAGGGGGCCGGGTCCGGGCCGTCGCCGGGGCGGGCGGCGGTGAGGGCGCGGGTCCAGCGGGCGCGGAGGTCGTGGAGGTCGGCCATGGGGTGAGCGTAGTCATCCCCCCCCACCCCGCCCATTCCCTGAACCCTCCGGGGGTGGGTGGGGTGGGGGGAGGAGGGTTTCCCGGGGGCTCCGCCCCCGGACCCCCGAGC